>JBDTOW010000043.1:0-11567 GCA_039933075.1 Verrucomicrobiota bacterium
TCAACGAAGGTCCGTTGCCGTGTAGAGGATCCTGCCCCAAGGCAACGAAGACGCGGCCGTCAGCGAAGACCGGTGAAGCAATGATGGAACTGCGCGAAAGGACGCCGGGGCGCGGAAGCCAGCGGGCATCTTTCGGGTTGCCGTCAAATCGCCACAGTTCGCGACCCGACCCCGCGTCGTACGCCCGCAGCCAGCCATCGCCTCCGCCGAAGAGCACCTGCCTGCGCCCGTGGACGTTGGCCGCTACGGGGCTGGACCACTGGCCGTGCAGCACATCCCCGCCCGGGCCGATGGCGCGCCAGACGACTTCGCCCGAGTGCTTGTCCACCGCGATCAGACTTGGGGCGCGCGGCGAGGGAACGCGCGTATGGCCTTCGTTCTGGCCGTTGGCGGTACAGACCATCAGCAGATCGCCCACGGGCAAGACCTCGCTGTTCGAGGCCTCATGCGGAAAGACACCCAGGCGCGCGCACAGGTCCAGTTCCCAGATGATGTCGGCCGCGGCGTTGTCTTGGAAGGGCTCTTCCCGATAGGGACCATTGTTCTCCCCATCGCGGAAACCCTGTGTGTCGAGGCAACGGAGCTGGCACTCGGCAGTGAGATAGTACAATCGGTTCCCTTCCACATACGGCGCACTGGTCGTCGAAGGCAGCAGGAATTCCCTCAGGCCTCGCTTCACTCGCGGGGCCACGTCCTGCCAAAGGAACCTGCTGTCCGTCGCCCGAAAGGCCATGAGCACGCCGCACTCTTCCTGGCAGGCGGGGTTCATGTGCCGGGCGTTGTCGGTACCGACATAAACCGCATCGCCGGCAACCACGGGACGGCCAAAGGTCTCGTTTCCCAACTCGACACTCCAGACAATGTTTCGCCCGGTGTTCGTATCCCAGTCAACCGGAGGATTGCCGGTTTGCGCCACCGCCGTCTCGGGTTGGGGCGCGATGGGATTCGTGGGCGCAAGGGGTGAAACGACAGGCTCTCCCGACTCGACGCCAGCGATTCGATTCAACGCCCACTTGGCTTCGTTACGCAGTGTGGGATCGCTGGCTGCCAGTCTCAGCGCCTCTCGGGCCGTCCGTGCTTTTGGCCCGATGCTTCCCAGCGCCCCGGCCGCGCAGATGCGTACATAAAGGAATTCATCCGTCAGAGCATCGATCAACTGCGGCACAGCGGGCTGCGCGGCCGGGCCGATGCTCGCGAGGGCTTCACACGCCGCCCAGCGGACCCCCGGAATCGTATCGCCCACGGCTTTTGCCAGGTCCCTGGTCGCCGCGCTTGCCTTCGGACCGATGGACGCCAAGGCCTCCGCCGCGTACAAGCGGACGTGTGGCTCCTCGTACGAGAGAGCTTTGACCAGAGCGGATACCGAAGGACCGGCCCGCTTGCCCAGCGCGCCCAATGCACGCGCGGCATCGCGTGCGACGAAAGAATCCGCGTCCCTCAGCGCCCGTCTCAACGCCGGTTGTATCCGTTCTGTATCGGGCGCCAGGTCGATCAAGACATCGACGGCGCTTCGCCGGATGGAGACCCGATCCTGCCGAAGCATGTCCGCCAGCAACGGAATGGCCGCCGGACCGATACTGCGGAGGATCTCAAAAGTTTTCAAATGCAGGTCTTCATTGCGAGTGTCGAGGAAACGTCTCAGCAGAGGCAGCGAGCGCCCCGCCCCTTGGACCAGGGTGGCTTCGACGGCTGCCCGGACCTTCGGGTCGCTGGCCATCAGGCGTTTTGCCCAGTCACTCGCCAAGGCGACGTTCCTGGAAAGATCCATGCCTATCCGGTTTGTTGACAAAGTCGATCTTAGCGGAACGCCGAGCATTGCTCGGCCATTGAAAATGGGCTTCATCGGAGCCGAGCGATGCTCGGCGCTCCCAGATTTGGCAAGCAACCTGATAGGCACGGAAAGATCCGAATCCGGCGGAAGCGGCAGCTCCAAGGACGAAGCGGAGGTGGACCGTGTGGCTGCGCACGCGCCCAGCAGGACAATCAACAGCCACATGATGCGATGATTGGTCACGTCGTTTTCGTGCCGGAGCATTTCACGAATGTCCATCGTGTAGAGTCGTGGGTCAACGTTGGGCATGGTCAAGCAGCGGTCATTTCAAAAACGTGGCACTGCCACGGAGGCAAATCCAGATAAAAGCCGCGGGATTGAAGGTCGTTTCCGTCGCGTTCGTATTGGGCGTCGTCCAGCCGATCGCGCAGCCGCCACTGTCGACCGCCAAGGTCGGGGAACGGAAGGCGGACGTAACACTGGCTCGGGTGGCCGGCGTAATTAACGCAGACAACCACGCGCTCGCCGTCATCGTTTTCCCACGCGAAGGCGATGAAGGCGTCGGAGGTGGTGTTCCCGTCCCACGCGGGAACGGACTCGAGCAGTTGCCATCGCCCTTGTCGGATGGCCGGCGTCCGCAAGGCGGCGAGCAACCGCTCGTAGAACTGTCTTAAGGAAGAGTTAACCGATTGATCAGGGGCGCGGACGAGGTGCGGGGAGATGCGTTTGAGCCGCCCTTCGAACTGGCCGCCATGAAAGAAGCGCAGGCCAGGCGAAAAAAACGTGATCACGGCGGCAGCTTCGTGGACCCCTCGTGGAAACGTGGCGGCAGCGCGAGGCTCGTCGTGGTTTTCCAGGAAGCGAGCCAGCCTGTTCTGGTAATCCAAACCGGCGCGGAAATGATCGCGCACCGGACGGGCGTGCCCTTCGCGCAGGCGGTCGTACAGCCGTTTGTCGTACGCGTAATCAAATCCTTGTTGCTGCAGCGTCCACTCGAGGTCCCAGTAGACTTCCGCCATAAAGCAAAATTCCGGCGCCCGTTCGCGCACGCGGTGCGTCGCGTTCGGCCAGAACGGTTGGGCCGGCATTCCCCAGGTCCGCTCGAACACTTCCGGCAGGACGAGCATGGCCATGTCGCAGCGCACGCCGTCGCATTGCCCGGCGATTCGCACCAACTCGCCGATCATCGCTTGCTGCAATTGCGGATTGCCGTAGTTGAGCTGCAATGTGTCGGGCCAGCCGTCGAAATAGGGGTCGCGACCGTAGGCGAGCACGAGCGAGCCTTTGGTGGTTGGTTGGCGGCAATAGTTTTGTGGCGCTCTCGCCAGATCACCGTCGTTCCCCTGGATGAAGTAGTCTGGGTGCTGTTCAACCCAAGGATGATCCGGCGCCATGTGATTGGGCACGAAGTCGAGCATCAGCCGCAGGCCGCGTTTCGCGAGCCTTTGACGCAGGCGCGGCAGCGCCTTATCGCCGCCGAGACTGGAGTGCACGGTGTAACCGGTGATGGCGAAGCCCGACCCGGCGATGTCTTCCTCGCGCAACTCCGGCAACGTCTCTTGAAACTCTTTGCGCCAGCCAGCGTGACTGCGTGACACCTGTTGCGTCGCCAGGCCGGTCTGCCAGACGCTGAGAAACCAGACCCAGTCGAACCCCATCTCGGCAAGGCGGTCGAGTTCGGCGTCCGGAATATCATCCAGCGTCGCGGGGCGGCCGAGGGATTTGGCGAGTTCGGTCAGCCAGACACGCGTGTTGATCTGATAGAGCGCGGGATATTTTGGCAAGGCATTCATTTCTTCATTGGTCACATCATTCTCGTGGCGAATCATTTCACGGGTGACCGTTGCGTAGAGATGTGGTTCGACGTCGCCGATGTAGTCCTCTCTCAGGGGGCTTTGGCCAGCATCCGCGATAGCGGCATGAGTATCAACAAGCCGACAATCGCGACGACGACCACCATGACAACCACTTTCGGGTCCGTGAAACTCTGGCTGCCGACCACAAGCGCGGCGGCGATGTTGCGCTGTGCCGTGCCAAGACCCAGCACCAGCCGTGTGTCCGCGGCAGGTCCGCCGAGCAGCCAACCCACACCGTAGGCCGCGGCAATAAACAAGAGTCCGGCCAGAATACCGCGCGTGCCGAACACGGTCAGCACGCTCTTAAAGTTCACGACGACGAGCAACGCGATCACCAAAATCAGGCTGAGGCTTGACGTCTTGTCGAGCCGCGGCTTGACGCGAGCGGCCGCCGCGGGGAACTTTGCGTTTGCTGCCAGCGCGGCGGCAAGCGGCAGCAACATCAGCAGAATCAGCGAGCGGGCGATCTTTGCGGGATTGACCGAAACGCCCGGCAACAACAACGGCAGGGCCAACGGCAGAAAACCAACCGTGACGACCATCAGCAGAACCATCAGCCCGACGGCGAACGCCAGGTTCCCTTTTGCGATCTTGGCTAGCAAGGGCAGAAACGGGGCACCGCCCGCCGCGCCCAGAACCAGCAGGCCCACTCCCAGTGGTTCGTCGAGCTGAAGCAATTTCCCCAGGGCAACGGCCACCAGCGGCATCACCACAAAATTCGCCGCCAGCGACAGTGCCACCAGCCGGGCGCTCCGCAATGGCGCGATGATTTGAGCGACAGTAAGACCCAGGCCCATGGCCAGCATGCTCGACAAACGGCGTTGCGTATGAGAAAAGACCGGCGGTCGATAGTGGAGGGGATTGCTGATTCCGCAAGCGGTGCGGGGGCCATCTCGTTATGTTTTTCAGGTGCTGGAGTGTTCATTGTTTTGTGCTCCTTAGTTTGTTTTTATTCATGATTTGAATTTAAAGTTTTAGATTACGAAAGGTTCGGGATGGTGCGTGGATTTGGATTTGATCACAGTTGATTCCGTGCTTATCCGGTTCGTTGATAAATTCGATTTTCACGGAACGCCGAGCATTGCTCGGCGATTGATAATGGCCTTCGTCAGAGCCGAGCGATGCTCGGCGTTCCCGGATTTGGCAAGCAGCCGGATAAGCACGGTTGATTCACCCTTCACTTTGGATTCCTTCGATGTAACCCTGTGCGCCCGGCTGCACGTTCGCCGCGTTCGCCTCATCGGTGTCGATGTGCATGGCAAGCGCGAAGGTCGGATCTACCCGCACGAGCACGTCGCCGAAGACCAGCTCGCGGTCGCCCGCGAGGCGCACGCGCACGACCGATTTGTCGCGCACACCGTAGCGGAGCGCGTCTTCGGGCGTCATGTGGACATGGCGCAAGGCGCAAATAACGCCTCGCTCCAGCTTCACGCTGCCGGCCGGACTTTCGAGCGTGCAACCGGGCGTGTCGGCGATGTCGCCGCTCTCCCGAATGGGCGGATGCACGCCAACTTTGAACTGCTCGGTCATCGCGATCTCGATCTGCGTGTATTTGCGCGCCGGCCCGAGTACACGGACGCGTTCGATGCGTCCCTTGGGTCCGATGATGGCGAGCTGTTCCTTGCAGGCATACTGACCGGGCTGTGAGAGATCGGCGTGCTTCGTGAGTTGATGGCCTTTTCCAAACAGCGCTTCGACGTGCTCCTGCGTGAGATGAATGTGATGGGCCGAGATTTCGACGAGAAAGGCCTGCTGCTTTTGCGCTTCGAGCACGCGCGTGATGTGGGATCGGCTCAATGTGCGGAGTGCTTCGCGAGCCATCATGCGCTCCTCGTCCGTCGGCACGACGAGCACGGTGAGCTTCGAGCCATCGGTCGAGATGCGGCATACTTCGTCGAAGCCGCGCGCGTCGCGGTTGCGTTGCGCGTCGAGCGTGATGCCCATGCACTCCAAGCCCTGCAAGGCCAGCGCCCGCACCTCCGCGCTGCCCTGGCCGATGCCGCCGGTGAAAATCACCGCATCCAGTCCGCCCATCGAAGCGACGTAAGCGCCGAGGTATTTCCGCACGCGGTAGCAATACGCCTTGAGCGCGAGCAACGCACGATGTTGACCCTCGTCCGCGGCCTTGAGGATCTCGCGCATGTCGCTCGAAATACCCGACAGTCCGAGCAGCCCGCTTTTCTTGTTGAGCATTTGCTCGCTCTGCGTGGCAGTGAGGCCCTCGGTGCGTTCGAGGAACGCGAGCACGCCGGCGTCCACGTCGCCGCAGCGTGTGCCCATGATGAGTCCCTCGCCGGGCGTGAAGCCCATCGAGGTGTCCACCGAGCGTCCGTGGTCCACGGCGCAGAGCGACGAACCGTTACCCAGATGACAACTTACCAGCCGCAGTTCGTTTGGGCGGCGCTTCAAAAATTGCGCCGCCCGCAACGCCACGTAATTGTGCGACGTGCCGTGGAAACCGTAGCGGCGAATCGCGTGCTTCTCGTAGAGCTCGTAGGGCAAACCGTAGAGATAGGCATAGGCCGGCAGCGTATGATGAAATGCCGTGTCAAACACCGCGACCTGCGGCACCGCGGGAAACAAACGGCGCATCTCGCGAATGCCCGCGATATTCACCGGGTTGTGCAACGGCGCGAGCGGACTGAGCGCCTCGATCTGCGCGAGCACCTCCTCGGTGATGAGCGTTCCTTCCGTGAACTTCTCACCGCCATGGACAACGCGATGCACCACCACGCTGACTTCGCCCGCGCCACTGATGACGCCCGTTTCCTTCGCGGTCAGTTCGGCGGTCATCCCCTTGAATGCTTCGGCAAACCCGCCCTTTGGCAATTCGCGTTTCACTTCGCCCTTCGGCCCGCGATGCACCAGCCGCGTGCCATCAATGCCGATGCGCTCCACCAGCCCGCGGGCCTGGCGCGATTCATCCGCTGTGTCGTAGAAACTGTATTTGAGCGAGGACGAGCCGCAGTTGATGACGAGGATTTTTTCCGGCCGTTCGCCTTCGAGCTTGAGGTCGTAGGGATCGTCCCCCTGACGCAGCGCGGCGGCTTTGCCCGGATCCGTCAGCACTGATTTCATCCGTTCCGCAATGGTCCTCGAGACGTGCTGCACCGCGGCCGGCTCAGCGACGATTACAGATTGAAACAGCGACACCGGAATGAGCAAGATTTCGCAGCGCGATTCGGCGATGAAGTCCGCGAGCATCGCGTCGCCGGTCATCAGCGACATCTCGCCGAAGGTGTCGCCGGCCTTCAACTTTCCGAGTTGTTGCCGCGCCCCGCCATCGCCGATAACCGAGACATCCACGTTACCACTCAACACCACGCCGAAGTGCCTGGCTTCGGCGCCACAATGAGCGATGGCTTCGTTTGCCTCGAATGACGCGGCGCGCGAGCCATCCACCAATTCCTTTAACCGTTCGGCGGAAAAGTTTTTGAAAATGCCAACCTGCTGTTTGAGGAAATCAATGGTGTTCATGGACGATTCAAGTTCGTTTGACTTTTCCGCTCGTTGTTGCCATGCTTATCCGGTTGATTGACACATCGGACCCTCACGGAACGCCGAGCATTGCTCGGCCATTGAAAACAGCCTTCGTCAAAGCCGAGCGATGCTCGGCGTTCCCGAATTTGGAAACCAATCGGATAAGCATGGTTGTTACTTTTTCGCGGTGGCCGTGATTTCAATCTCAATCAAACAAGGAATAGACCATGCCGAGTTGCATGCGCCAGTGGTTGCATGCTGTCGGCGCCATTGCTTACTTCCTTAAAGCCGTATAGCCCTTCGAGCCCGATGCTCAGGCGCTTGCGGAGTTGCCAGATGAGGTTTGCGCTCGCGTAATGCGTCAGGTGATAAAACGTGCCAACTTGTCCCGAAGAGTTGTCGAGGTTCACATAACCGTAAGTAATGGTGGAACGAAATTGGTCGTTCCATCTGTGCGTGTAACCCGCCGCCGCGCTCCAGTACGGGAGTGCCTCCAGATTGCCATTACTCTTAAAGGCCGCATCGCTGTTCACGAAGCCCGTATCGTTGCCTTGGCCTGCGACGCCGTGGCCGTAAACACCCAGCAATTGAATGGAGTCATTCTTGGCTACATCAATCCCGGCGCTCAGGTTCACGCCCCAGCCGAAGACGTGATGATTGTCGCCCAGACCGTCCTTCGCGCCGATATCGCGGAAAAGGCCGCTGGATTGCAGATGCCCCAGGCCAGCTTTTTCGTAGCGCGTGTTGAAGCCGAGGTCGGGGATCGGCGTCAGCGTGGACGTGCCGGGGTTGGGTCCTGAAGCCAAGTCCACGAATATGTCCGGTTTCTCCACGCCGAAGGTCGTGTTCCAGTTCTCGTTCCACGCCACGGTGTATTGGGCGACGGGCCGACGCGAGAAGAGAACGGCGTTCGGTCCCTCGTAGTCAACCGTGTCCGGCCAACTGTCCGGGTCTTCGAAGACACCGTAAGTGAAGCCGGCCTTGAATCCGTAGAGCTGTCCGTAGATGTGCTAAGGTTCCAATTTTCCTTGGGCTCAACCCGGACAGAGTAATTGAGCGAGTCGCGGCCGACGAGCTCGGCCAGAATCGGGCGCTTACTCAGGTCGATTGAATCGTGGATCTCCGAGGTGGCGAGAAGATACATGCCGCCGACCCAAAGCGCCCCCGTCCCCATCCGGCCCGCACTGAAGAGCGTGCCGAAACGCGGTGTGAAAGTGAGTGATCGGATGGGATCATCGCTAATCTGTCCACCGTCTTTGGAGACAAGGTCGCCGCTCGTCCAGTTCGCGTCGATGGTCAGGAACCAGGCTTTCCACCCTCCAGCGAGGGTGGCGCCCCCTCCGTAGCTGAACCGGTTATACTTCACTTCGGATTCCAGAACTTGTCCGTTCGGAAAAACCACTGCTGGCCGCGTGACGCCAGCCGTCTCCCCGATCAGCCCATAGACATTTAGGAACGGAAACAACCACATGTCACCGCGAAAGACTCCTGTGTGTGTCGTCGTCTTCGCGTCGCGGATGTTTACATCCAGCGGCCTGCCCGCAATCTTCACGTCGGACACCACCATGTTCTGATCAAGGTAGGTGTAAGTTACGCCAACACCGAACGGCAGTGGCAGGTCGAAGCCCTTCTCGCGGGCTTCCCGTCCCCAAACAGGCAACCAGTCCACCAGCGGTTGAACTTCCTTGACGTCGGGTGATTTGCCCACCGGATCGAGGTGATAAATGGTTGACGGCGGTGAGACAGAAGAAACCGCGGCGCTTTGCGCACGAACAGAGGCGGCGCTCCAGGCGAATGCCAACACCAGAACCGCGCTCCTTGGCATGTTATTAAACATGCGAATCATGGAAAGCTCCTCACGTGATACATCGCTCCAGGAAAGTGAATCCGTAGTTTGCGAGGCATGACCCGGAGGCTCGCAAAGCCAACTGATGGTGTCAAGTATCTCCTCGCCACCTCCGAGATTCACGGTAAGATCGACCTGAGCCAGCACCCGCTCCTGGCTAATCTCGTCGGCAAGGATTCTCTCGCTTACTCGGTCCGGATTGAACCAAAGGATAACTGGAACCTTCTAATTGGCGGGAACTGGCAGATCGACAAGCGTTGGTCCCTCACCGCCGAGGTTGGCGGCATCCTCGATCGCTTCCACGCCATAGGCGCCGTGATGTGGCGCTTCTGAAAAAGCTTTTTAGAGGGCCCTGGTGGCTGTTAGTCAAGTGACGGGGTGCCGGCCGATTTATTCCTCCAAACCCATCACTCCACGCGGAGACATTGTCACGGCACAAAGAATCCTGATCTGACCTCGCCTCAGTCAGGCAACCAGAAGGTCCGCTGGCACATTGCGGCGGCATTTTATTACTGAAACTTGCTGCTTGCTCGGGCAACCGGCGATCTGTAAACGTCTCCTGTTTCCACGGCACACTTAATCGAGGACCACTGAAAGGAAAAGCATGGATGTGAATAGTGGCGCCACGTTCAGATCGCTGTTAGCCGGCGTTCTGCTACTGGGCCTGACCTCCAGAGCACTGCCTGCTGACACCGAGACGCGGTTTGACTCCAACCTCAAGAAGATCGCCCGATCCGTTACGATTTACCGCGATACTTTCGGCGTTCCGCACATCTTTGGACCAACGGACGCGAGTTGCGTTTTCGGTTACGCTTACGCGCAGGCTGAAGACAATTTCTGGCAGGTCGAAGATAACTACCTGCGGGCGCTTGGTCGCGCCTCGGAGGTCTACGGGGAGCGAACGCTGGCGAATGACCTTTTGAACCATGCGCTGGAAATACCCAAGCTGGCGCGGGCGGAGTACGAACGCTCCAGCTTGCCGGTGCGCGAAATCTGCCAAGCTCTGGCCTCGGGCTTCAATTACTACCTTGCGCGCAACCCGCAGATCAAACCACGGGTCATCACGCGATTCGAGCCATGGCACGTGTTCGCCTTCTACCGTTTTTGGGTTTACCAGTTGTTTGTTTTTGGGAACTCCGGCTTGGAAGTGGAAGAGATTCGCACTGCGGTGCGTGAAGTCGGAGTCGATGGCACGCCGGGCAAAAGTACGAGTTCGACGTTGAAGGTTTCGGACGTGGAGAAGAGCCAGGGCGTTCCAGAGCCGGTCATCGGGTCGAATATGTGGGCGGTCGGCCCCTCCAAGAGCGCCAGCGGACACGCGCTGCTGTTCATTAATCCGCACGTACCATTCTTCGGGCCAATTCAGTTTCACGAAGGCCACTTGCACAGCGACCAAGGCTGGAATCTGAGCGGTGCGACATTTTTTGGGGCCGGTTTCCCGCTCCTGGGTCACAACGATAATATTGGCTGGAGCCATACGGTCAACAAGCCAGACATCACCGACCTCTACGTGGAAACATTTGACGATCCGAAGGATGCACTAGCCTACCGCTACGGTGACTCCCATCGCCGGGCGACACAATGGACGGCCAGCCTCCAGATCAAGACGGAGAAGGGGACGGAAACCAAGAGCTTCAATTTCCGCAAGACCCATCACGGACCCATCGTAGCGGTGCGCGAAGGCAAACCGCTTGCGTTCAAGCTCGCCCGCCTCGAGGATGGGGGCCAAATCGAACAATGGTTTTCCATGGGCAAAGCACGTACCCTGGCGGAATTTAAGGCCGCTCTGTCGCGCACGGCCATCCCGATGTTCAATACCATGTGTGCCGACGCTGCGGGCAACATCTTCTACGTCTATAGCGGGGCGGTGCCTCGGCGCTCCACCAAGTTCGATTGGACCAAACCCGTTGACGGCAGTGACCTTGGGACCGAGTGGCAAGGATTCCACACCTTCGAGGAGTTGCCCCAGTTGACCAATCCGGGAACCGGCTTCATGCAGAACTGCAATCAGACTCCATTCACCACGACCTCGGAAGGGAACCCGGCGAACGAGCACTTTCCACCCTATATGACGAGAGAGTCGGACAATGGGCGTGCGAAGATTTCCAGGAGGATCCTCGCAACCCAGGCGAAATTTGCGTTTGAAGACTGGGCCAATGCCGCATGGGACACCCATATACTCGAAGCCGAAACGGAGATTCCGCAGATAGCCGCTGAATGGGCCAAGCTCAAGCTAGTTGAATCCGCCCGCGCAGAGAAGTTACGCCCGGCGATCGAGGATTTAGCGGCCTGGAATAAGGTTAGTTCTGTCGAGTCGACTCAAATGACTCTTTTTGCGCTCTGGCTTTGGCACAGGCGGCAGGCCGGGCCCGCGGACGCGAAGGACCAATGGCCCAAGGTTCGATCCCTGGAAGAAGTCATGGCCGAACTGGAGCGCGATTGGGGTACTTGGCGTGTTGCGTGGGGCGAGGTCATCCGCCTGCAGCGCGTTCAATCCGGCGGTGAGACCGAGCCATTCAACGACATGAAGCCGAGCCTGCCAGTTGCGGGTGCGCCCGGCTTTCTGGGCGTCGTGAATAACTTTTACGTCAAGTCAGAAAAGGGGCAGAAGCGG
>JBDTOW010000044.1:0-11531 GCA_039933075.1 Verrucomicrobiota bacterium
CGCCCGCCAGAATATCTTCGACGGAACCTGGACCAAGCCGCAAACGGCCGGATGGATGTTCGTGCCGCTCACCGAGTATCAAGGCGGCGGCGCGGCGGCGACTCTCGAACCGCTCAGCGAGCATCTTCCGCAATACGAAAGCCATCTCGCCAACACACTCGGCGCCGGCGTGCAGGCTTGCTGGCGCGGTCCGCGACTGTACGACTCCGAGGAAACCAAGGCCCTCGTGAAACGTTGGGTGGACTGGTTCAAGCGCTACCGCGACATTCTCGAATCCGACATCATTCACTGCCGCCGCGCCGACGGTCGTGACATCGATTATCTTCTTCACGTCAATCCACACTTGAAACACCGCGCCCTTGTGGTAATCCACAATCCGCTGCCGTACGACGTCGAACGGGTCGTCATGCTGCCGTTGTATTATTCAGGCTCGAGCGATTCCGCGCTCATCCGCGAACAGGAAGGCGACTTGAAACGATATGCGCTCGACCAGCAGCAGCGCGCGTTCGTGCCCGTGAAGATCCTCGCCAGCGGACGGACATGGCTCGTTGTCGAACACCGATAGGGTAAATTCTGAAAAACTGCTTTGCACTCTTCAGAGCGCTGCGACTTCCCACATTGGACGGGAATTGGGGCTATGAACCGGTTGTCCGAGGCAGGGCGCGTCACTCCGTGCGCGCCGTCCTTAGTGCTGCTGCAAAGCGTGGTTGCAGGCGTCGGCGCGCAGAGGACTGCTCCCCCTACCTTTCGGTTTGCGGCAGGGCGAACATGATAACGATGCAGGCTCAGGTTCGATTCGAAAGCGACTTGGAATGAAGCAATATCTCCTTGCATGAATCTCACAGGTTACCTCGCGGGCAAATCCGTCACTTCAGGCGGGCAACTTTCCGTCCGCAATCCGTACAACGGCGCGCCCGCCGGCACCGTGGAACTCGCAAACCGGCAACACACGGAATCTGCCATCGGGGCCGCGCTGGCCTTTCGCGACACGCCGACCCGCTACCAACGCTCGCAGATCCTCGACAAAGCACGGACACTGCTGGAGGCGCGCCGCGAAGAATTCGCCCGGCTCATCACCAGCGAGGCCGGACTCTGCATTCGCGAGACGCGCTACGAAGTCGGCCGAGCGCTCGACGTGCTGCGTTTCGCCGCGATGGAAGCTTTGCGCGATGACGGCCAGATCTTCTCATGCGACATTTCGCCACAAGGCAAGGCACGCAAGATATTCACGCTGCGAGAGCCATTGAACTGCGCGGTCAGCATCACTCCGTTCAATCATCCGCTCAATCAGGTGGCGCACAAACTCGCGCCGGCTATCGCCGCTGGCACGCCGGTAATTCTCAAGCCGTCCGAGAAGACACCGCTCACGGCGATTAAGTTCGTCGAACTGCTTTACGAAGCTGGTTTGCCTGGCCCGATGCTGAGCGTGTTGCTCGGTCCGACCGATGAAGTGGCCGCTCTGCTAGTACAGGATCCGCGAGTGGACATCGTCTCGTTTACGGGAAGCGTCGCCGTTGGGAAACGCATCGCGCAGACCGCTGGCTATAAAAAGGTCGTCCTCGAACTCGGCGGCAACGATCCGCTCATCGTGCTCGAAGATGCCGATCTCGACACCGCCGTGACGCTCGCGGCCGAAGGCAGCTACCGCAACTCCGGCCAGCGTTGCACCGCCGTCAAACGCATTCTGGTCCAGGACGCCATCGTTGAAGAATTCACCCATCGGCTCGTCGAGAAGACAAAGGAATACAAGTGTGGTGATCCGATGGACGAAGCCACCCGGGTCGGCACTGTCATCGACGAACAAGCCGCGATCTACCTTGAAACCGTTATGAAGGAAGCCGTAGCAGCCGGCGCGAAAGTGCTCGTGGGCGGCGAGCGTAACGGTGCTTTGTTCCCACCGACCGTCATCGCAAACGTCTCGCGCGACTCGCGCATGATCGTCTGCGAAAGCTTCGGCCCGCTCGCGCCCATCCTCGCCGTGCGCGACCTCGATGACGCAATCGCCGTCGCCAACTCGACTGTCTACGGTCTGAGCTCCGGTGTCGTCACGCGTTCACTCGACAGCGCCCTCAAGGCAGTGAAACAGCTCAAGTGCGGCACAGTAAATATCAACGAGGTGCCCGGATACCGCATTGAAAATTCACCGTTCGGCGGCATCAAAGACAGCGGCCTCGGCATCAAGGAGGGAGTCATCGAGGCAATGAAATGCTTCAGTTTTGTGAAGACGTTCAGCCTGCCGTGGTAGTAGTGGAAATTTGCAAGCCGATCCTTTGGGCAGCGCTCCCAGATTTCATCTGAACGATTGAAAAACGTGAATTCCTGGTCTTACATGCAAACATTCCATTTTCCGCAAACGTCGGCCGTTCTCCAAAAAGAAAAACAGATCGTTCGCTCCAAACATGGTATAGTCCGGAATTACATTGATTCCGGTGCCTGGTCAAACGCGTTGCGACGTCATCGCCCTCGTCGGGCCTGTGCCTGCGTTTTTGGAAGCCCCAGGAAGAGGGTTGCTGTTGTTTGTTGAAGGGGATTCAATGTTTTTGTTCATTCTGCCGACGGAGCAACGGGATCGTGCTTCGAAGCAACTGAAGCCAGGCGAGACTGCTCGGCCCACGGCCTGCGCGTTCTCTTTATGGTATAAAGGTTACTTTGTCTTGCGACGGTTATCTCATTGCCATGAGGCATTTTATTTCTACCCTTTGGAGTGAAGACCATCACAGCGCGGCCATTCGCGGGGATAAAACAAGTTGGCTCGGAAAATGCCCCAAGTTTCCTGAACTGCTATGAAATGTTTGTGTAATAAATCATCGGCGCGGTTGGTGTTCTTAACGCTTCTCCTGCTTTTCGCGAACTCTCCTGCGCTGCTCGCTGCCGGTGAACTTCGCCCGATGATCAGCTCGATCGCCGTGCAGAATAATCGGTTAATCCTTTATGTGAACGTCCCGGCCGGTTACGGCCATGTCGTGCTCGAAGCTGGCACCGACGTCGTCCAAGGGTTCCCTGAATCACTCGTGGCAGGCGGACTCAATGCCGGTGAAGCGATCGTCTCTTTCAGTGTCCCTGTGTCCGGGACGTTGCGGTTTATGAAGATTCGCGTCGGCACCGAAGCCGTGCCACCGCCGTCCACGTATTCAGGGCCGGCGTATTTCAATGTTGTTTATGTTAATGACGCGGAATTGAGCACGGATCAAAAGGCGGGACACGTCCTGAACCGGCTCGGTTACGGCATCAGTCCAGGCGATCTCCAGCTCGTTCAAACCATGGGAGTCGCCAACTACATTGAAACGCAGTTGAACCCCGAGGCCATCGACGAATCAAACAACACGCGTCTGAAAGACAACGAGGCTGCGCTATTCACGCTTTATCGGCCGGGCAACGATACGCGTCTGGTCAAGCGGGGCGACTTCTGGCGCTACTTCAAAGGCACTCAGTCACCCCCGGTCACCTGGAAGGATCCCGGCTTCATTGACCCTGGCTGGCTGGAAGGCCCTTCCGGTTTCGGTTATGGCGATGACGATGACGCGACGGTGTTGAGCGATATGGAGCAAACGGCGACGCAAGCAGGTTACTTGACCCTCTATTTGCGCAGGTCTTTTAATGTCACGAATCCGGCTGCGGTTGACAACCTGGTTTTCAGCGTGGATTACGACGACGGATTTGTTGCTTACCTTAACGGCGTCGAGGTCGCTCGCGCAAATGTGACTGGCACTCCGCCGGCCTTTAATCAAACGGCT
This sequence comes from Verrucomicrobiota bacterium, assembly GCA_039933075.1. Classification (GTDB taxonomy): domain Bacteria; phylum Verrucomicrobiota; class Verrucomicrobiia; order Limisphaerales; family JACPZS01; genus JBDTOW01. The sequence continues at coordinate 3,735 of JBDTOW010000044.1, forward strand.
GTCGATGGTCACGAGGCGGGCACCCCGGTCGAGTTCGACCTCACTGCCAACAAGTCTTTGCTCCGGTCGGGAGCGAACGTGCTGGCAATCCAGTTGCACAACGTGGATTTGACCAGCAGCGACGCCACCATGATTCCCGAACTCGTGAGCAGGACGTTTCTGGCCGGACCGCCAATCAAGCGCATCAAGGGACTGGCGGAGCTTCAGCAGCTTGTTCACGTGGACGGAGTGTTTTCCCAGCGCCAGCTCCAGGCCGCGCTGGCGGAGTTTTGGGACAATCACTTCACTACCGATTACGACAAGGTGGCGGAATATTTCAACGACCTCAACAACTCGGATGCCCAGGATGCGATGTCGGAGGATGAGGCGCTCGCGGAGGCGGCGCAGGCGGAATACCTGGAGCACCAGTTTTTCTACGACCACGCGCTGGGCAACTGGGGTGATTTGTTGCTCTTCAGCGCCACCAGCCCAACCATGCTCATCTACCTCGACAGCGTGCAGAACCGAAAGGGCGCGCCAAACGAAAACTACGCTCGTGAAATCATGGAGCTTTTCGCGTTTGGCGTGGACAACCGTTACACGCAAACCGACATCGAACAGTTGGCCAAGTGCTTTACCGGTTGGTCACTCCGCAAGGTGTGGCCAAACGAGAAACAAGCCTTCCCCGCGTCGGCTCGCACGCCGCCGACCACTGGGAGTGTGCAGGTGCAGGACACCACGTTCCTCGACGAAGGACCAGGCTGGGTATATTTCAAGGGCACTCAGGAACCCACGCCTGACGCCGCCGGAGCTCCCACCCTGCAGTGGACGCAGCCCGGTTTCAGCGAAAGCGGCTGGCTCGCCGGTGCGACAAGCATCGGGTATGGCGACAACGATGACGCCACCGTTCTGACTGACATGCAGAACAATTACGTCTCGGTCTACCTGCGTCGTTCGTTCTCGGTCGCGGACCCGGCTTCGCTAGAAAATCTATTGCTGGCGGTGGACTACGACGATGGCTTCGTGGCTTACTTGAACGGCGTTGAAATCGCGCGCAGTTCGTCGATGGCCGACACGGGCACTCCACCGCGCTACAATAAAACGGCCAACGCCAGTCACGAGGCATTGCAATCAGTCGAATACTTCAGCCTCAAGAAATACGTCAACCTGCTTAACCCTGCGCCGCAGAACAACGTGCTCGCCATTCAAGTGCATAATATCGCCCTGGACAGCTCGGACCTTTCCATCCATCCACGCCTCGTCGAGCGCGAAATCCTGCCGGGCAGCATTGAAAACGGCGATCCCAATGGCGTCTGGACATTCCGGTTCAACCCCGACGAGCACGACACGACAGCGAAGAAGCTTTTCCCCGCCACTCCTTATGAGACCAACATCCCGGCCAATCGCACGGGAATCGACGGATTGAAGGACGCTACCGATGTGATCGACGCCATGGTGAATCATCCCTCCACGCGCGAGTTCGTCTGCTTGAAACTCATCAACAAATTCGTTTCCGATCAAATCACGCTGCAGTCCTATCGCAATGGCACTGCCCCTGATGGATTGCGCAAGTCAATGGACGATGCGCTTGCTGCCTGGATTTCGACCACGCCTGCCGGCAATCTCAAGACCGTCATGCGCGCCATCCTCAGCCCGGCCGCGCAAAACAACTACTTTTGGACGGGCTCCGCCTACCGCGGAAAGATCAAAACGCCAGTCGAATTCATCAACAGCAGTCTCCGCGCGCTCAACGCCAACATTTCCGGCACGTCGTTGCCTGCTTACAATGACCGGATCGGGATGCACCTCTTTGATCACGACATGCCCGACGGCTGGTCTGAGCTGGGGTTTGACTGGATGGATACCGGCAGCCTGCTCGAGCGGATCAAGTTTGTTCAGGCGCTCGCGGAGAACAGCGATGGCTCCGTCGTTTGGGATTCAAACAGCCTCCTCGGTGGCTTGGCCAGCAAGACACCGGACACGATTGTGGCATATCTTGACAAGTTGCTTTTCCAAGGCGGCCTGTCGGCCGAGAATCGCGCGTTGCTCGTGAAGTTCGTTTCGACCGATCAAGCGGGCAATCTTCTGCCACTCGATCCCAAGGGCGGCGATTTCACCCGTCGCGTGCAGGAACTGGTCAGCCTGATGCTCTCCGCACCGCAATGGCATAATCAGTAACCGTATCTCGATGATCAACGACTCAAAGACTAACTAGCATTTATGAACTTATCTCGTCGACAATTTCTCAAAACCGGATGCCTGACGTTCGGCGCGCTTGGGGTGACCCCTTTTAGCTCCAGCCTGCTTCAACGCGAACTGCTCGCCGGAAACGTCGACAGTGATAAGAAGTTAATCTTCATTTTCCAGAACGGCGGCAACGATGGCATCAACACCCTCATTCCGACCGGGGATCCGGATTACAACACGAACACGCGCCCGACTCTTTACATCCCGTCGAACGTGGCTATCGATTCCGGCAACGGCTTCGCGCAGTTCCACCCAAAGCTCCAGCCGATGATGGAGATCTTCAATAAGACCACTCTGAACGGACAGGCGGGACCAGGCAACCTCGCGGTCCTCCATCGCATCGGCTACTCAAGCCAATCGCAGTCGCACTTCGACAGCGAACAGTACTGGCAGAACGGAGTCCCTGGCTCCAAGCTGGAAGAAGGCTTCTTTTACCGGCACATCACCAAGACCGTCGACTTGTCAAACCAGAGCAACGCCTTTGTCGCCGCCGCCATTTCCAGCTCGCAGATGGTCGCGCTCAAAGGCGATCAGCCGATCCCGAATTTTGTGCGCGCCTCGGACTTCGCGTTTGCCGGCGCGCCGGCAAAGTCACAAAAATTTCTCGGCAAAGCGCCCACGACCGCGAACGGCACGGATGGCAGCGGTCTGCTCGGATTGTATGGCAGTTCGCCGGATTCCGTGAGCAAGCCCTACCGGCCATTGATCTACCAAACCGGGCAATTGCTCGGCGCGACCATCAATACGCTGCAGGGGGCTGTCGCGCTTGGCAACTATGCTCCTGAAAACGGCGCTGCGTATCCGAAAAACGGGTTCGGAGATAAGCTGCAACAGGCCGCCATGCTGTTAAAGCGAACGCCCGTCAAGGTGATCGGCATGAATATCGGCGGGTGGGACACACACACCAACCAGGGTCAGATCAACGGGAGCCAGGGCGATCTATTGTACAATCTGGCGTTGGGCTTTCAGGCAATCCACCGGGACCTGCAATTGCAGTGGGATAAACTTATTGTCGTTACAATGACCGAATTCGGCCGCACCTCGAAAGAGAACGGCAGCGGCGGCACCGATCACGCTGACTCCAGTGTGATGTTCGTGGCGGGCGGCGGCGTCAAAGGCGGCGTGTACAACTGCGACTCGATCCGTTGGAAACAAGGCGACATGTTCACCAAAGACAGCCGCTACCTCAGTCGCAAGACCGACTTCCGCGCCGTGTTCGGTGAAATCTTTACTCACCACTTCGGCGACAGCGAGGCGTTACTCGATGAGATAATCCCCGGCTACTCTGCGTCAGCGACCAAGGACCCGAATAGCTTTCAGCGCCTCAATTTCATAGCTTGAAACTCATCCGGCAGTAGTGCGAGCAACCGCGTCCGCTGGCGTTTGGCGGGGCCTGCCGTTGAATTAAACAAAGACTTGGCGAAGAACGCGGAGACTTCTCCCTCTCTTCCATCGGATGGAGGAGGGGGTCGGGGAGAGGAGGAGCGCTTTGTTTGAAGATTCCCCTCTCCCCAACCCTCTCCCCGCTCGTTCCTCGCGGGGAGAGGGAGAAAATTCGCTGTCGGCGAATTCCTTAATTCAACCGCAGTGGTGGTGGGGCCTGGCAACGCGTCGCGGTTCCAACCAAGACTTTGCAAAAACTCCTCGTTGTCATCGGCATTATCGCCGCCGGTATATTGTTGCCGGCGTTATCGCGGGCGAAGGCTGCCGGACATTCCGCGAAATGCAAAAGTAACCTCCATCTGATCGGTGTCGCGCTGACCATGTATGTGAACGATTTCCATCGCTATCCGGGCGAGGCTCCACCGACGCACGGAGGATCAGAATTGCTCCTCAGTAAGCGCCTCCGTGATGAACACTCCTTTTGCTTTGCAGTATTCGATTGAATCCTGAATGCCACTCGCGAGAATCGCAAGCTTCCGGTTTTCATAGCCGTGCCGCAGGTCTGAACTGACGCGAAGCGCCTCTCGAAACCATACAAGCTCCTGATGTTCTTCCGAGCCAAGAGCGATGACATGGGCATGAATGCGGAAGGACTGGCCTTCGAGCTCAACGCATCCCACCCGCATTGGCCGACTCTCTGGAAATGGCTCCCGTCCACCCTGCTTCTGAAACCCCAAATCATCCAGAGTCGCTCTCGCACGCGCCAAAAAATCATCGGGATATAAAATCGCCAGGTCAACGATACCCTTGCCGCCGCAACCAGGAACTGAAGTGCTCCCAACATGCTCGACCCGTAACTCTGGCGCAATCGTCTCGATGGCCTCGCATAAATTGCGTGCAACGTGTGCGACTTTTGCGTCGTAAACGCGAAATTCCGCCAGCCTCGAAAAGTAAGGAAGGATGCGCATTTGCTTTCGCCGCCGAACGGCACGGTCAGCGACATGAGCCAGCGTTCGATGACATTGGATTGTTAACTCGGTGAACAATCATGAAGCAGAGATTGAGAATGTATCGTCAATCGTCCACCAGTGGGTTTTACCTTCATTACAGTGTTACGGGCAAGGAGGAAAGTTTCAGGAATCCAACGCACTCCACGGTTGATCAGCAGTGCGGGTGTGGTCAGAATGAACAACCTCGAAACCATGAATCCCAAAAAGAAGCCTGCCGATTGGACACTGAGATGAAAACGCACATTCTCCTCCTCGCGTCTCAACTCGTCCTTCCGCTATGGTTCGGGCTCGATTTGAAAGCCACCGACCAATTTGAGAAGGAAACCGTGGTTTATAAGCAGGTCGGTAATCTCGCGATCAAAGCGGATGTTTACCATTACACCGACGCGAAAGCACGGCCCGTGGTGGTCTCGCTCCACGGCGGCGCGTTGATCATGGGACATCGCGAGAATCTCAGCGGGCCGGTGAAAAACTTCGCGCTCACCAACGGCTATGTTCTCGTGTCGTTCGATTACCGACTCGCACCGGAAACGAAACTCCCGACGATCATCGAGGACATCGAGGATGCGTTCCGCTGGTTGCGCCGCGAAGGGTCCAAGCGCTTTCAAATCGACCCGGATCGCATCGCGGTGACCGGCGGTTCGGCGGGTGGCTATCTCACGTTGGCGACCGGCCACCGAGTGCAGCCACGTCCACGCGTGCTCCTTGCCTTTTTCGGGTACGGCGATCTCATTGGAGACTGGTATTCAACGCCAAGCCCGCATCCACGCCACAATCAGGGGAAAATCACCGCCGAAGAAGCGGAGAAGCAGGTGAGCGGCCCGGCGGTGGCCGACGCCCGCGAGCGGAAGGGCGACGGTGGAATTTTCTACAATTTCTGCCGACAGACCGGTCAGTGGCCGAAAGCGGTCTCCGGGTGGGATCCTCGCGGTGAATCGGAAAAGTTCTTCCCCTTCATGCCCGTGAAAAATGTCACGGCGGCCTATCCGCCCACCGTTTTGGTCCACGGCACAGCAGACACGGATGTGCCCTTCGAACAATCGCAACTGATGGCGGAGGAATTCCGGAAGCACGGCGTCGCCTTTCAGTTTCACCAAATTGCCAAAGCGGAGCATGGATTGACAGGAGGCGACCAAGGAGAAATCGAGGAGGCCCAGCGCAAAGCGTTCGAGTTCGTGAAACTTCAACTCGAACGGCCATGAGCTGCGGTTCTGCGACCATTGGGCGAAGAGTCGTAGCGCAGATTTGTAATCTGCTGTATCGCAGAATTGCTTAAGCGATGCACTCTACCGCGACTTTCCGTTCCGGGAAGCAATCGTCAAATACTCGCAGCGCCGCGAGCGGGTGAAGTTTGTTTACGAGAACAATGCCACGATGCGCGCCGTTGCCGCTCTTTGCGTCCGGAGGAAATCATCGCGCGGCGAGTCTGAAGCCAATGAGCGGATCCGCGCGGTTGTGAATTTCAATGTTGATTCCGTCGGTTTATTGATACAGTCAGATCATCGCAGGTTGGAGCTCGGAGGTCGGGGTGTGGAGCCCGCTTGAGTGTTCGCGCCGAGCATTCCCTGGTCCTGGAGCCAGGCGACGCAGCGGTCCGTCCAGGTTGAACAAGGGAGGCCGTTCTTACGGACGCCGAATCCGTGCTCGCCCTGCGCATAGACATGCAATTCCGCCGCCACGCTTGCCCGCTTCAAAGCGAGGTACATGACCACGCTGTTCTCGGCGCCGGCCATTGTATCGTCGCTCGCGTGCACCAGGAAGATCGGCGGCGTCTCCTTCGGAATTCGAATGTAGGGCGCGAGGACGTCCTTGTTTATCTCCACACCCGCGGGATGCTGTTCAATCAGATAGCCCGGATAGACCGCAATCGCGAAGTCCGGCCGGCAAGTCATCTGGTCGATCTCGTCGATCGGCTCGTAGGCGCGCTGGTCGAAGCGGGTCGCCGTCGCCAAGGCCAAGTGCCCGCCCGCCGAGAAGCCGACGATGCCGATCCGGTTGGTGTTGATCCCCCACTGCGCGGCGCGGCTGCGCACAAGGCTGATCGCCCGCTGGGCGTCGAGCAGAGGGCCAGGGGCGGGCAGTGGCTCGGGCTGACCTGGACGACGCGGCACGCGATACTTGAGCACGACCCCCGTTACACCGACCGTGTTCAGCCACGCCGCAACCTCCTCGCCTTCCAGGTCCCAAGCCAGGTTCCAGTAGCCGCCGCCCGGGCAAACCAACATGGCCGCCCCGGTATTCTTGTCGGTGGGTGGCCGGTAAACCGTGATCGTCGGCTTTGTGACATTGGTTATCCATTTCGCATTTTTCGTCGGAGCCTCGGCAGGTGCGCGAACGCGCTCAGGACCGATCGTGCCGGAATCCCCCGGAACCGCTCCCGGCCAGACCGGCAGCACGAGTGGCCCTTCCGTCCCCATGACTGGGCAGACAAGGAGGAGCCCGACGAACGTACTAAGCCAGTAAGCGGGCCAAATCTGCAGCCGGGTAGTTGGTTTCATTTCTTTCGATTCAACACTTGAGTTCGAGTTGGAAAGCAGGCGCCGGAAAAAGCTGCTGGCCCGATTCTTCTCTTGGTTGATACACTCTCTCACTCAGCCGCCGAGAGATTGATCGTAGTGTTTCAAAAGATGTATGGCAGAAGGCCAGGCTGCGGGCAACAACTGGATTTGACGGGGAGAATCTCGAATATGTCGCTCAAGTTGGTCACCTGTTTGTCGCTGGGGTAAATCGGCGCTGTCATCGTTCGATCCGCACCCCCAAGCGCTTTGTCACTATACTCGTGGCGCTCCCGAACGTCGCCGACGAGCCTCCGATGGGAGAGGCGCCGCCGTTGGTCGGTGGCACGGTTCAAGGATACTCGGAGCTGGCCCAGCAATTCCCATTTTGCGGAGCGCGGCTGTGTGCGAAGCACAGTGCGAAGCACCAGCCGCAGCGCGTGGATACGCTGTATGGTGCGGAGGTGCTGCGGCTGGTCGGGATGACACAGCCGCCCTCCGGGTCAAAATGAGAATTGCTGGATTTGGCCGATGGAGGCTTTGCCATTCAGCCTCGGACGTGCGAGGCTCACGGCGAATGATGGATGCGTATTCCGGGGCGGCCGTTCGAAGACTCGGACGTGTGGGAGTCGCGGTGGCGTTGGTTTTCTTGATCTTTGGAGAACGATCCGTCGGCGCCCACG
>JBDTOW010000045.1:0-11487 GCA_039933075.1 Verrucomicrobiota bacterium
AAAGTCTCGAATCACGTAGGCATCGCTCTGTTCACGCACCACGACTTTGGCAGTCAGATTGGTGCGCAGGTTTACCTCATGCGAGAAGTTGATGCGATACCGGTCCGACCGAGTCGTCACGTTGGTCTGGCCGCCGGCGGACGGGTCATTGTCGTGCGTGTAGTAGGACCGGAAGTCCCCTTTTCCCAGCTTCCCGGCATCGTAGACGAAGTCCGGACCGAACCCCACTCCTCGTCGCTCCCGGTAGTCAACGTGGAACGCGGCAGCGAAATAGTCACTAAAGTACCAGTTATAGGTACCGAGCAGATACGGCCCGTAGCGGCTGCGATAACCCGGCGTGAGCACCCAGTTGTTCGGATGACGCCCGAGGTTGCGCCGGTAATACGGATAGTAGAAAACCGGAACCTCACCCAGGTAAAGCGTCGCATCGCGCGCTTCAATGTATCGGCCGGGCACCACTCGAATGGATCGGGCCCGCACGCGATACCCCGGATCCGCCAGATCATCCGTGGTCACGAAGGAGTTCGTAGCCGTGAAAATCTGTTTCGTCTGATCAGCGGATAACCCTTCGCCTTCGACCATGAAGGGCGCCATTCCGGCCTTGAATTTGTCCGCCGCGATTTCTTTCGACGTAAAATTATACCGGATCCGATCCCCACCCCAAACCTCCTTGCCGCGCTGCAGGTAAACTTCGCCTTCCGCGATGGCGTCACCGGTTTGCTGATCGAGAGTCACCTTCCGGGCGGTGAGCATCGCATCGCCGTAAACAATTTTCACGCCGTTGGTGGCGGTCGCCACGCCGGTTTTTAGATCATAAACCAACTTTGCGTTCGGTTCGATCGACTCGATTTGAATCGGCGGCTTTTCCTGCGCTTCATTCTTGACCGGGGACGCAACGAGTGCAAGAGCCAGCCAGGCCATCAAACCAGGTTTTCTTATCATGCGGCACGCACAGCTAAACAAATTGATTTCCGGGTACCAAGCCCATTTGAGGGTAATTCAACGGCAGTGCTCACCGGGCCGGGGAAGACAAGCGGATCTCGACGTCTTCGAAGCCCAACTGCTGAAACACGACCGTCAACTGATCGCGCAGCCGATCTTCGGCCTCCTTAAGAATCCCGTAACGATGCGCGGCACTTCGCAGGCTGCCCAGCGCCTGACGCCGCGCGCTCTGTTCGAGGTCTTTGTCGAATTCCCTCAACAGCCCGGTGGTGCGTTCGACTACCTGGGTTTTCTCGTCATCCAGGTGAACGTCGATAATTGCGGGAGGCGGCAATGACAGACTAATCTTTTTGTGGCCAACGACTCGGACGTCGCCCGGTTGCAGTTTCTGGAGATCGACACCGGCCTTTACAATCCCGTGAGCCACCAGAATGACACGATTCTCGCCGTACCATTTTGCATCTTCCAGGACAACCACTTTTTCCATGACGTATTTCACGGTCACCAACTGCGAGAGGGTTTGCACCTGTTGAAGCAGGACCGAGGTATTATAGAGCTTTGACCCGGCCCTTGAGGCGGCCAACTCGGAAAACTTGGCGCCAACCAGCAAGCCGATTAGCAGGACAATCATCAACAACAGAACGACTATGGCCCAACGCGCCTTCGACATGGATTTCAGGTTAGCTTTTGCGCCCGGTTTGAAAAGTCAAACAAAGAAAAACTCACCACTCAACTCGGCATTGGCAGCCAGTCAGGATTGTAGCGGGCTGTTGGTTTTGAATTCGCTCGAGCCGCCGGCGGCATTGGCGCCGCGGTAAACCTGCACTATTGACCGCTTGATTTGACGAGCGAGTAAACCAGGAGGCCAATAATAACCACCGCCAGGAAAATCCCGACCGCAATGAATACGATATTGGCCTTGTTGCTTTTCTTGTGGAAGCCGGAGTCCTTTTCGAGGCGGCCGGTTTTTGCGCCCCCTTCGAGCTCGTTCAGCTTTACCCCTTGAGGAATAACCATCGTGTGTTCGAGCTTCTTTTTCTCGGTCAAAGCCGCGGTAGCCGTGCCGGATTCCAAACGCATCTCCACCTGCCCCAGCCGAAGGATCTGGCCTGGTTTTAAGGCTGCTTCGGTAATTTTTTCGCCATTGATAAAAGTACCATTGGTCGAGCTGAGGTCTTTGACCATCACATCACTTCCGCGCAGCAACAGCTCACAATGGTGACTCGACACGGAAGCCTCGGAAATTTGGAAGGCATTGTCGTCAACCCGGCCCACGGTTGTTCGGTCAACCTTTAATTCGTAGGAACGCCCGGTTAGACCTTCGCTCAATAAAACAAGTTTGGCCATCTTCAGTGACTTGGTCTACGGCATTATGTTGAGAGACCGCCTCAAGTCAAACCGATTTCTGGTTCAAGTTCGTCATTTAGCGATTTAGACAGCGCACACGAAATATCATGCCGCGTATTCCTGCTCCGCGCAGCCGCCGCTCAGCCCGAGCAACCGCCCCGAGGCTCGTCGACCATCGGACGCGTCGCGGCGGCGGACGCAGAACGGGCTACTGCCCTTCGATTAACTGCCGGAACTCATCGAAGAGTACCGTCGAGTCGTGCGGGCCCGGCGACGCTTCGGGGTGGTACTGGACGCAATAAATCGGCTTGGTCTTATGGCGCATCCCTTCCACGGTCTGGTCGTTCAGGTTGATCCGGTTAACGGCGACATCGCTGGGTAATGACCCCGCGTCCACAGCGAATCCGTGATTTTGCGAGGTTATCTCCACTCGGCCAGTCTCGAGGTCTTTGACCGGTTGGTTGGCGCCACGATGACCGAACTTGAGCTTAAACGTTTTCCCGCCGAACGCCTGGCCGAGAATCTGATGACCGAGGCAGATGCCGAATATCGGAATGCCGGATTTGATCAGATCGCTCACCGCGCGCACGGCATAATCCAGAGCAGCCGGATCGCCCGGACCGTTCGAAAGAAAAATTCCGGCGGGCTTGTAACTCAATGCCTCAGCCGCTGGAGTGTGCGCCGGCACGACCTGAGTTTTAAAACCGCGCTGTCGCAACCGCCGCAAAATGTTGTACTTCATGCCGAAATCGTAGGCCACAATCGGAATATCCGCGGGCGGCATTCGATCTCGAACATTCCGCGCGTCGCCGGCGAAAGAGCCGCTCACCAGACGGAAGCTGGCGCTTTGCTCATCCTTTTCATCCCAAAGGAATGGTTTTTGGTGCGTCACCTCTTTCACGTAATCCACACCCACCAGGCCTTTCCAGGCCCTGGCCCGCTCCACGGCTTCGGCCTCGGAAATGTCTTCAGTCGAGATCAGGCCTTTCAACGCGCCGCGCACTCTGAGCCTTTTAGTCAGCGACCGGGTGTCCACTCCCTCGATGCCAGGAATTCCATTCTGATCGAGGTATTCGGCCAGTCCCAAATCGGCGCGCCAGTTGCTGACGACCGGTGAAAGCTCGCGCACGACAAAACCAGCGACGTGTGGACGCCACGACTCGACATCCTGGGAGTTGACGCCGTAGTTGCCAATCAGCGGGTAGGTCATCGTAACGATCTGCCCCTTATAGGATGGATCGGTGAGGATCTCCTGGTATCCCGTCATCGACGTATTAAAGCAAACCTCGGCGCAGGCCGTCGCGACGGCGCAAAAGCCCTGGCCGTGATAAACCGTGCCGTCTTCGAGAGCTAGAATGGCTTTCATTTGGATGGATCGGTTTTCAGATCGATGCGTTGTTGAGCGAGAGGGGGCACCTCGACGTGAATTGAGGCCATGAACCATTGGAGGCAGGGACGGCGCGCTGCGCGGTCCGCACCGCGTCCAGCGGGGCCACCGTTCCGCCCGCTATTACGCGGGCGGGGACATCGCAGCGCGATGTCCCTACCAATATTCAGGTTCATGGTTAGCACCGTCAAGTTTCAACAAAAAAAAGCGTGGCTGACCAGCCACGCTCGAAGTATTTCAGTTTGCTGATCCTTGACTATTTGTTGGAAACCTTTTCAAGCTTGGCGACAAAGTCCTTGGCGCTGCTGCCGTCGTAGCCGGTGTCTTTGATCAACTGCTTGCCTTCGGGACTCAAAACGATAATGGTGGGATACGCTTCGATATCGTATTTTCTGGACAACGCTTCGTTGGCTTTTTTCAATTCGGCGCTTTGTTTTTTGGTTCGCGGAAAATCAACCTCCACCAGGACCAAATTAGCTTTCGCGAAGGTGGCGAACTCTTCCGACGAAAATACATCTTTCTTGAGCTTCTTGCAGGGGGGACACCAATCGGAGCCCGTGAAATCCATCAGCACCAGCTTTTTCTCGGCTTTCGCCTGGCTTTTGGCCTGGGTCAAATCAGTCAACCATTCCAGTTCGGCGGCGCTGGCCCCCAGCAGGCTGAACACAGCGATTAGACTCAATGCGATCTTCTTCATAGCTTTTTCTGATAATGTGGTCCGGTTAACTTAAGACACTCAACCCTGACCGTGAGGGCAAGTTAGCAGATACGGCCCGATCCTGCCAAACTAAATTTCCCGCCACCACCGTTGCTACGCATTTTCCTTTAAGCGGCCAATCATAAAACGGACTATTGAATGACTTGCTCGCCGTCTGTTCCCGGTTAAAGATCCATTCGGCATCCGGATCAAAAATTGTCACATCCCCGTCGGCACCCGGACTCAGAGTCCCTTTCGGCAGACTTAACAACCGGGCGGGCGCGACCGTAAACTTCGAGATTAACTCGGCCAGAGTCAGCCGCCCGGAATGGTACAATTGCATCAACGACAACGCGAGCTCCGTTTCAAGCCCGGTAATCCCAAAAGGGGCGTAATCAAACTCGACTTCCTTCTCGTAACCGCAGTGTGGGGCATGGTCGCTCGCCAGGATTTCGATCGTTCCGTCAACAATGCCTTCGATGATTGCTTCGCGATCCCGGGCGGAACGCAGCGGAGGATTCATTTTGAAATTCGTGTCAAACCCCGGCCATGACGGGCGCGCCGCTCCGTCGGCTGACATCGGCAGGATTCCTTTGCCGTCGCCATCCCAAAACCGTTCGCTCCCGGCCAGGGCGGCATCGGTCAAGGTGAAATGGTGCGGGCACGCTTCACCCGAAATCGGCACGCCGCGCTCCCTGGCCTCACGCAACAACCGCACGCTCCCGGCCGAACTTAAATGCTGGCAGTGAACCTGTGTGCCCGTGATCTCCGCCAGCAGGATGTTTCGCGCCACAATCATTTCCTCCCCGGCCGCCGGCCAGCCGCGCAAACCGAGCATTGTGTTCCAGTAGCCTTCGTGCATAACGCCATCGCTCACCAGAAAGTAGTCCTGGCAATGGTCCATCACGGGCAGGTCAAACATTTTCGCATACTCCATCGCACGCCTCATCAGTTCGTGATTCTGCACGCAATGGCCGTCGTCGGTAATCGCAACCACGCCGGCCTGTTTGAGCGAACCAATTGGAGCCAGCTCTTCACCCGCCAGACTTTTGGTAATTGCCCCCGTGACGAAAACGTTGACGACCCCTTCACGCGCCGCGCGCTCGTGGATCAGCGCGACTGTCCCGGAATTGTCGATCTCGGGACTCGTGTTCGGCATGCAAACCACGGAAGTAAATCCGCCGCGAGCCGCAGCCGCTGTTCCGGTGGCGATCGTCTCCTTAGCGCACTGTCCCGGCTCCCGCAGATGCACGTGAACGTCGATCAGCCCCGGACAAACGATCAATCCATTCGCGTCGAAATGCTCAAGGTCGGCCGAGGTCCGGCTCGCGATGTCCGCACCCACCTCAGCAATTTTGCCACGCACAATCAGGACGTCCGCGATCGTATCCAATCGATGGGCCGGGTCGATGACGCGACCGCCGGTGATAAGCAACGAGTTCATGTTTTGGGACAATACACGGAGGCGAATTGACAACGCAAGCGCGACCGTTAGTATGCGAGCCGCGATGCGGGCGTAGCTCAGTGGTAGAGTTCCAGTCTTCCAAACTGGCCATGCGGGTTCGATTCCCGCCGCCCGCTCCATATTTTATTGCAGTTTGATGGTTAGCTTGACAGGACGGGACAATCCCGTTCGAAAACGAACCCGTCCGAAGCAAAGTTACGCAGGTCGAGCAAGCCGCTGGCAGTCGCTAAGGAGGGCAGTAAATGGCAGACCGAATGAAGCTCGATGAGCGGGCTCGGCCAGGCGGCTTGGAGCTCGGGGGTGTCCTGCTCGTTCCCGCATCGGCGCTCACTAATGAAGCGACTATTTCCTTCGAATAAGCTATTTCTCCAGCATGCTTCAACCGATTTCCTTCTTTGCTCTGGCAAACCCCGCTGCCGCGCATATGTCCGATCATTCGGTCTCCATCTTCATACGGGCGATACTGGTGATGCTTCTGGTCGGGCGTCTTCTCGGTGAGGTCATGCACCGTCTCGGTCAGCCGGCGGTCCTCGGCCAGCTCATCGGGGGCGTCGTCATCGGGCCGTCGTTACTCGGGTTTTTCTTTCCTGAGGTGTACCTCGCCATTTTTCCGGGCACTCCCGATCAGAAGAAAATGATCGACGCGGTGTCGCAGCTTGGCGTCCTCATGCTGCTGCTTCTGACGGGCATGGAAACGAATCTAGGGCTTGTGAGCAAGATGCGGCGGACCGCGATCTGCACCTCACTGGGCGGCATTTTGCTTCCTTTCACCTGCGGCTATCTGCTCGGGCAGTTTCTTCCTGACCGGATGATCCCGAATCCTGAGACGCGCCTCCTCACCTCGCTTTTTCTCGCTACCGCGCTTTCGATTTCTTCGGTGAAGATCGTGGCGATGGTTCTCATTGAGGTCGACTTCATGCGGAGGAACATCGGGCAGATTATTCTGGCTTCGGCGATTCTGGATGACACTGTCGGGTGGATAATTATCGCGCTTATCGGAGGCGTCGCCGAGAGCGGAGGGATTAATTTCACACAGTTGGGAGTCAGTGTTGCCGGAACTCTGTTGTTTCTCGGATTGAGTTTCACCGTCGGGAAACGTGCGGTCTCGTTTTTGATTCGCTGGGTGAATGATAATTTCACCGTCGAAATGCCGGTGATCACCGCGATCCTCATCCTGATGCTCGGGATGGCGCTGCTCACGGAAGCGATGGGCGTGCACACTGTCCTCGGCGCTTTCGTCGCGGGAATTATCATCGGACAATCGCCGATTCTCACCAAGCATATCGAGGAGCAGCTAAAGGGGCTGATCGTCGCGCTCTATATGCCGGTCTTCTTCGCCGTCGCGGGACTCTCGATCGATCTGACGGTGCTGCGCAGCGTGAGTCTCATCGAGCTCGCAGTCCTGCTGATTGCGATCGCGAGCTTTGGTAAAATTGTCGGCTGTTACGTCGGCGGCCGGCTCGGGTCACTGTCGAGTAAAGAGGCCACCGCGCTCGCCATCGCATGAATGCACGCGGCTCGACCGAGGTCATCGTCGCGACTATCGGGTTGTCGATGGGAGTGCTCAGCAAGGATCTCTTCACGCTCATCGTGGTAATGGCAATTACCACGACGATGATTACCCCGCCACTCCTGCGCTGGGCGCTTGCGAGAATTCCTCCTTCCGGTGAGGAGGAGAAACGATTGCTCCGCGAAGAGGCGGAGGCGAAGGATTTCGTCCCGAAAGTTCAACGCGTATTGATTGCCGTCGAGGAAGGAAAGAACGGGAAGCTCGCTTCCCTGCTTGCGGGCTTTTTCACGGGTACCCGCTCGATGCTTTCGACCGTGGTCGAATTGCAAAAAGCCGAGGCCAAAGGGCCACCGCAGTTAGCGGAGCTCGTGAAGGAGTCCGCGGATGCCGCCGCCGTTTCGCAGGATTCACCGGAAGCGACGGGCGCCGAATCCGTAATTTCATTCCCGCTCCTTTCGAGCAGCGCCGAGGAGGGCACCGCTGCTTTACTGGACGAGTGCGCGAAAGGATACGATGTCCTTTTTTTCGGCGTTGACGTGACTCCGAGTAATGATCGAGTTTCGATTTCAGGAGTGATGGAAGCATTCGTGGGCCTCACGGCAATTGTTGTCGCCAAAGGGCGTTTCCCGGGAAACGAGCCGCTCAATATCCTCGTTCCGACCACCGGTGCGGACTATTCCCGGCGGGGCGCCGAGCTGGCGGTAGGAATCGCGAAAGGCTGCGGGGGCACGGTGACCGCCTTGTATGTCGCGCCGCCTCCCGCGGAAGGAATATTCCTGCGGCGTTCGAATGAACTGGCGAATGCGGGCAGGGCTTACGTCAATGACATCAAGCGACTAGGGAAACGGGAAGGCGTGGAAGTCAAAGCGCAAGTGCGGCGGAACCGCGCGGTGGGAAATGAAATCATACGGCAGGCGAAACAGGGCAAGTTCGATCTGCTCGTGCTCGGGGTGAAAATGCGTCCCGGCGCGGATCTCTTCTTCGGGGGCGAAGCCGCTGCGTTGAGAGAGAGCTCGCCTTGTTCTCTTCTAATAGTGAATTCGTAAGCGGCAACCGCGCTTCTCATTGTGTCAAGGTTCTTGATCGTGCGGCAGATACTGTTTCCGGTTTCCGAGTTTTTGAATCTCTCATGCGTCCTGAAACGCTTTATGCTATGAGGCCGGACGGGGGCGCAGTTTGCGTGTCGATGCTGGTCCACGGACCGGTGATGACGGGAGCGCGCTGGATATTGTAGCTCTGGCCTGCAATTCCGGTGAAGCTCAGGCGAACCTTGGAGGGAAGCAGTTCGAGGGTGAGCGAGGGAAGAGCGTCCCTGTAAACCACGGTGGCGTAGTCGTAGCCCGTGTTTCGCAAGTTGGCATCCGAAGCGCCGGTGACGACAACCATTCCATTGGGGCCGATGGCCAAGCTGGAAGCATAGTCGTCCCCATTGGCCGGATCGTTGTAGCGTTTTTCCCACAGCAAGGCGCCGTCGGCCGCGGCGTACTTGGCCGTGTAGTAATCATGGATGAGCCCGCGACTCTTGGAGTTACTTGTGGCAGATGTTCCCGTCACGACTACGTTGCCGTTGGCGTCCACTCCCACAGAAGACCGGTGTTTCCCCGGTGGCGTTCTCTCCGAAGCCGCTTGAACTCGCTACCTTCGCAATCACCATCGAACTCGATTTCCCTTCCAAACCAAGGATGAAAAGGATGTGTGACGCGAAATAGTCGTTTAGGTTCCAGACCACCAGCCGCAGTCTGCCTCTGTTGTGAAGTGGCTCGCCGGCGTAAACATCAACTCGCTCAAAAATATGAGCACAAAATCACCCGCTTGGAAATCTCCGAGTCCTGCCTTTGGAGCCATTTTTAAGCTACTGGTGCATCATGCGGCTTTGACTTTCACCTTGTTGCCTTTGATGGTTGCGCGGTTCAGTTTGGCGACGATGGCGCTTGCGTGATGGGCGGCGACTTCCACGAACAGGTGCCTTTCGCGAATGTCCACTTTGCCGACCACGTTTCCGGGCAAGCCGGTCTCGCCCGCGATGCTGTTCACGACGTCAATTGGCGTGATGCTCATTTCTTCGCCGAGGTTCATGTGCAGGCGGGTGAATTGGCCGGCGGGCGGGCCGTCGTTTTTGAGGGGACGAACGGTAGCGGTCTTTTCTCGAGCACGGTCACGGCGTTCCCATGGCGGAGCTGATTTGTGCTGAGACTTCGATTCAGTCATCTGATGGGTCTCAGGTATTACTGAGGCCAAAATCTCCGCGTCAGAGTAGGTCTTTTGAATTTCCGCTTTTCCGGCTGCCGTGGGTTTGGATTGAGGCACCGGTGTTGACACGCCGGGAGCTGGCTTTGCCTGCGCCATTCCGGAGACTGGTGCTCCTTGGGCGGGCTGTTTCGTGGGACGCGTCGAACGGGAGACCGGCGTTGCGGTGTCACGCGGAGGTCGATCCTCACCGCGATTGGCAAAGCCCTGCGGGCGCTCGAATCGATCACGGCCTTCATGGCCAGGGGCGCGGCCGCCTTCGCGTTGTGGACGATCGGGTCGCTCAGGTCGCTCGTATTCCTCGGTTCGCGGAGGGCACGCGGGAGTTTCTTCGTTGCCCTTCAGCAGGTGAATCAACGCGGATGCAATGTCCGTAGAGCTGAAGCCTTCCTCAAGCAAGCGCTCGAGGAGTTGCTCCTGCTTTTGGTATTCACCGCTCTGCAACACAGCGCGAAGCTTTCCGAAAAAGACGTTGGCGCGGGCTTCACCGACTTCCGCCTCGGTCGGAATTCGCGAGCGATGAATCCGCATGTTCGTGTAGCGTTCGATGACGCGAATCTGAAAGAGCTCGCTCCCGGAAACAAAGGAAATCGCACGTCCGCTGCGCCCCACGCGCCCGGTGCGCCCGATGCGATGCACGTAATCTTCGCCGTCGTAAGGCAGGTCGTAATTGAAGACCACTTGCACGTCGTCCACGTCAATGCCGCGCGCCGCGATGTCAGTGGCGACGAGGAATTCCAAACCGGATTTGCGAAACTTGTTCATTACCCGGTCGCGTTGAGCCTGGTTCATGTCGCCATGGAGCCGGTCGGCCAGGTAACCCTGCGCTTCGAGATGATCCACGAGATCGTCCACCATCCGTTTGGTGTTGCAGAAAATGATTCCAAGTTTGAGGTCGTGAAGATCAATCAGCCGGGTCAGCAATTCAATTTTGTGGCGGCGATCCACTTCGTAATAAACCTGCTCGACTGTCGGCACGGTCATGGCCTTTTGCTCGATGCGCACTTGCTGCGGGTTGCGCGAGTATTTTTCGATCAATTGTTGAATCGGCCGCGGAATCGTGGCTGAGAAAAAAACCGTCTGCCGTTCCTTGGGCGTGGCTTGGAGAATCAGTTCGATGTCATCGCGGAAACCCATGTTGAGCATCACGTCCACCTCGTCGAGGATGACCATCTTTACGGTCTCGAGCCGGAGCGTGCCCCGCCGCATGTGATCCATCACACGGCCTGGTGTGCCAATGACGATTTGCGCGCCCTGCTTGAGCCCGTAGAACTGGCGCTCATACGATTGTCCACCGTAAATCGGAAGCGCGTTGATGCCGTGTTTGAAAATCGACAGTTTGTGGACTTCCTCGGAAACCTGGACGGCGAGCTCTCGCGTTGGGCAAAGGATGAGCGCCTGCACGACGCGCAGTTTTGGGTCGGTTTTCTCGATCGCGGGAACGGCAAACGCGGCTGTCTTGCCCGAACCAGTTTGCGACTGGCCGACGACGTCCTTGCCCGCCATCAGGACTGGGATTGATGCCGCCTGGATGGGTGTGGCTTGTTCGAAGCCCAGTTTATCAATGGCCTTAAGCACGCCTTCAGACAGGCCGAATTCAGAAAATAGTTTTGGTGTCACGTAATGTAATCTCGACTTGCATACCGTACCGAACGTTTTAGCGGAACGAGAGCTATTTCTGCTGCATAGAAGAGGGTTATTGCGCTTAGGAGCGCGACGTTCCGGTTGTCGATGTGCGACACCTTGCTCATCGCCGCTTGCAAATAGTGATTGCCCGGAACTACTTGCCAGTGTTGCAGCCAGTTTTGAATCTGGTTTGCCGCGTCTCGGTGTAGAAGCTTCAGCGCCCCAAGACCGACAGCCAGGAACAGGACGATCTGGGCCACGTCCTC
>JBDTOW010000046.1:0-11465 GCA_039933075.1 Verrucomicrobiota bacterium
TCCCAACGGGATTCCGCAACAAAGCCCAGGGTTGCGAGGTGCGAGCTACCCTGGGACAACGGATCAGAAAGAGAAAACCCCAACGGGGTTTCGGCTTTGATGAATAGGCACCGCATGTCGCAACCTCCGTTGGGGTTGTTGCTTTTCGCGCCTCTTACCCAAGGTAGCTCGTGCCTCGCAACCTTGGGCTTTGGGCCGCAATCCCTTTGGGATTGGCAGACTTCCAAAATCTGATTTTCGTCCCTGCCGCACGCAACCGGAGAAGAAACCGCAGCAATGAAAGCAATGGCGAGTCAACCCGGACGAAATATCGAGCGTAGTGTTACCCCTGATGGTATATGCGTGCTGAAATTCGATCGGCCGGATTCGTCCGCCAATGTTTTCGATCGTGACGTGCTGGTCGAGCTCAACGCGCATTTGGATTTCGTCGCCGCCAATGCCGCGGTCCACGGTTCATTTTCCTCCGGAGCAGATCGCACGGCCGAGCGCGCCAGCGAACCAGGAGCGAGTCCCATCGGCTCATCGTCATCCTCGAAGGAGCGAGTTTCGCAGGACCGTGAACGGCGTGAAGGGAAGGATCAGGAACCTGGAGTGGCCGACGGCCAACTAAGAGGGTTGGTTCTCACCAGCGCGAAGAGTTCCATATTTATCGCCGGGGCGGATCTTCACGCTCTAGCCGATCTGCCGCTGCACGAATTGCGCCGCTTGATCGAACTCGGCCAATCCGTCTTCGGTCGTCTGGCTACGTTGCCATTGCCGACCGTTGCAGCGATTCATGGCGCATGTCTTGGCGGCGGTTACGAGGTCTGTCTGGCTTGCGATTACCGCCTCGCCTCCCCAGATCCGGTCACGCGAATCGGCCTGCCAGAAACCCAGCTCGGCCTGCTCCCCGCCTGGGGCGGTTCGAGTCGATTGCCTCGCTTAATTGGCCTCCCCGGCGCCCTCGATGTCATTCTCGCCGGCAAAGTGCTTGGTGCGCGAAAGGCGTTGAAATGCGGAATGGTGGATGAATTGGCGCCACGTGAATGCCTTTTGGACGTGGCGCGACGAAAAATTGAACAAGGGAAACCGCGCCGCCCGAGCAAACTCTATTTGAATAACGTTCTGGTGGCAACCGCCTTGTCCGCCCACGCTCGCACGAAGATACTTCGGAAGACTCGCGGTCATTATCCGGCAGTTGCAAAGGCGCTTAGCGTGGTGACCAAAGGTGTCTCGCGGTCTTTGGAGGAATCGCTAAAACTGGAAGCCGAGGCGATGGCCGAAATTGCACCCACCGACGCGTGCCGCAATCTCGTGCGAATCTTCTTTTTGCAGGAACGTGCGAAGAAGTTGTCAATGGACGAGACGACAGCTTCAGCCGCGCAACGAATTGTGGACCGCGGCTCCGCTGCGCCAATCCGGCGAAAAGCGGTCGTCGGCGCCGGCGTGATGGGAGCGGGGATCGCCCACTGGCTGAGCTCGCGTGGATTGCCCGTAATTTTGCGGGATCTCAACGTCGACCTGGTGGCCAAAGGAATGGCGAGTATCGCGCGGCTCTATGAAGAAGGTTGCAAACGCCGTCTCATTACCAAATTGGAAGCCCGAAGCGGCATAGACCGAGTATTTCCAACCGCGACAGAGGTGTCGCTAAAAAATGTAGATCTAGTCATCGAAGCCGTGGTTGAGAACCTGGAAGTGAAAAGACAACTCTTCCATCGCCTCGACGAACTCGTGGCTACGGACACTATCCTGGCGACCAATACCTCGGCTCTCTCAGTTACGGCAATTGCCGAGGGTACGCGAACGCCCGAGCGAGTGGTCGGGATACACTTCTTTAATCCGGTGCATCGAATGCAACTGGTCGAGGTGGTGGTTGGGCGACGGACGGATCGGGAAGTCGTTCGTCGTTCGCTCCAGTTCGTGCAGCAAATCGGGAAGTTTCCCGTGTTGGTCAATGACAGTCCGGGATTCCTCGTGAACCGGATTCTGATGCCCTATCTCATCGAAGCGGGTGATCTGTTTGAGGCGGGCGCGGATATCAAGAACATTGACGAAGCGATGCTCGACTTCGGCATGCCGATGGGCCCGCTGCGTTTGATCGATGAGGTCGGGGTCGATGTCGCCCACCACGTCGCCCAAGCGCTTGCGGCGGGGTTTAAGGACCGTCTCCACGCGCCTGAGGTTTTGACGAAAATGTTGCAGGCTGGTTTGCTGGGTCGGAAGAGCGACCGGGGCTTTTATCTCTACAATTCGAAGGCACCTGAGATCAATTCCGGGGTTCGCGTTCTGCAACGGGGCGATACAGCCGAGGCTTTTACCCGCGAACAACTCCAGATGCGCATGGTGCTGTTGATGGTGAACGAAGCCGCCCGTTGCCTGGAAGAAAAGGTTGTGGCTTCACCTGACGACGTTGACTTCGCGATGATTATGGGAACGGGCTTCGCTCCGTTCCGTGGCGGTCCACTGCGGTATATTGATTCTGCCGGCGTCGACAAGCTCGTGGGCGAAATGAGAAGTCTCGTGGAGTCCGGTGCACTTCATTTTCAGCCGTGCGGGTTGTTGGTGGCAATGGCGAGGGACGGAAAAAAATTTTATGAGAAATGAAAACGCTTAATTCACCCTCGTCAGAGGCCGAATCTCGAAGGGCCGTTGAGGAATCCGGAAGTTTGATCGACACATCAAAGATGTCCTCTGGCCAGCGCGCGGCGCTCGAATTGACCGAAGCCGCCCGCGACAGCGCGAGTGAAGCCGCCAGTTTTGCGCAGCAAATCTTCATGGGGCGAGTCGACCTCTCCAGCGTTTTTCCGTTTCCCGACCAAAGTGCAGAGGATCACGATCAGGGTGATGCGTTTCTGCATCGACTCGGGAAATTTTTACGGGAAAAGGTGGACCCGGACGAAATCGATCGCACCGGAGAAATCCCTCAGCCAATCCTTGATGAACTCGCCGCGATGGGTGCGTTCGGCATCAAGATTGCGACGAACTACGGAGGTCTGGGGCTTTCGCAGACGAACTATTGCCGCGCCGCAATCCTCCTCGGCAGCTACTGCGGTAATTTGACGGCGCTACTGTCCGCCCACCAGTCGATCGGTGTGCCGCAACCGCTGATCCTGTTCGGTACGGAGGAGCAGAAACGAAAATTCCTGCCGCGCGTGGCCAAGGGCCAGATCTCAGCGTTTGCGCTGACGGAACCGGGCGTCGGTTCCGACCCCGCGAAGATGCAGACGCACGCCGCGCCGACGGCCGACGGAAATGAATTCATTCTCAACGGCGAAAAACTCTGGTGCACGAATGGAACCAAAGCGGACATCATCGTCGTGATGGCAAAGACGCCCGCGAAAATCATCAATGGCAAATCAAAGGACCAGATCACTGCGTTCATCGTCGAAATGGACACCCCGGGCGTGGAAGTAACCCATCGTTGCCACTTCATGGGTTTGCGCGCGCTTTACAACGGGGTCGTCCAATTCACCAACGTCCGTGTTCCGCGAAGGAATATTTTGTTGGCCGAAGGCAAAGGTCTGAAGGTCGCGCTTTCCACGTTGAACACCGGGCGACTGACTTTGCCGGCCGCTTGCATTGGGCTTTCGAAACGCTGCCTGGAGATTGTGAGAAAATGGGCGAACGAACGGGTACAGTGGGGCGGGCCGATCGGCAAACATGCCGCCGTTGCTGACAAAATTGCCCGCATGGCCTCTAATATCTTTGCCATGGACGCGATGACGCTATGGACCGCGAGCCGCATTGACCGTGATAAGCATGCTGACATTCGCGTCGAAGCTGCGATGTGCAAGCTTTGGGGCACGGAAATGGCGTGGGAAATAGTCAATGACACGATGCAAATCCGCGGTGGGCGCGGCTACGAAACTGCCGATTCGTTGAAGGCGCGCGGGGAGGAAGCGGTACCGGTCGAACGATTTCTGCGCGACAGCCGGATCAACATGATTTTTGAAGGCTCGAGCGAGATCATGCGGCTGTTCATCGCGCGCGAGGCGTTGGACCCGCATCTGAGAATCGCGGCGGTGGCATTGGATTCCCGATTACCAAAGTCCGAGCGTTTGAGAGGAGGCTTGAAAGCGGCAAGATTCTACGCGGGTTGGTATCCGGGATTGTTGAGTCCGTTTACACCGTCCCAGGGTTCAAAATCCAGGATCCATCCTTCCTTGCGACCTCATTTGCAGTACGGGCATAGATCCAGCCGTCGGCTCGCGCGAAGTCTGTTCCACGCGATGGTTCGATTCGGTCCGAAACTTGAGCGACGTCAACTATTGTTGGGCCGATTTGTGGATATGGGCACTGAACTTTTTGCTATCTTTGCGAGTTGCGCACGTGCTCAAGGCTTGCTGGAGCGGGCGAATGAAGCTTCCGCCGAAGAAACAATTCTTCTTGTTGATTTTTTCTGCCGCTCCGCGCGGCTGCGCATAGAGCAAAACTTCAAACGCCTACACCAGAATGTCGACCAGCAAGGTTACGATCTCGCCCAGCGTGTTCTGGATGGCAAGTGCCTCTGGTTGGAAAAAGGTATCGTCGACGGAGAGCTAGGTTAGCGTACAGTTTCGATCTCAATTTTTTCGTGCGAGTCGCAGATTCCGTTTTCGCCTGCCCTCACACTGACTGAGCCGATTCGAGTGTCATGCTCGAATTCTTCGCAGCCATAGTGAATCCATCATTCGAGTAGCAGTCTAACAAGCGCGCCCTGGGATTGGGAATCAGCCCTGTAGCTGCCGTCACTGATGCGTTTGCCATATGTAATATCCCGTTGACTGTTTGCGTAATTCTAAGTCGACACAAAAGAGAGAACAAACTATCGTTCCACCATGATTCCCAATTCCGCATCAGTTTCGAAGCTGACTTAGGATGCTAGGCCGCTTCGCGCGTCATGAACAATTCTCGATCACCCGACGAGCCCCGAATGCACCGCCGGTTCTTCATCGTCCTCGAGGTTGTGTTGGCGCTGGCGTGGTGCGGGTTATTAATCGAGAGCAATCTTGCGTCACGGCACATCTGGTACTCCGGCACGTTCTCGAACATTTGTTTTTGGGCGCTCGGTATCAGCATCATCCTCTTGCTCTTCGTGCTGCCGTGGTTTTGGGCGACGCTCCGTCATGTCGCACTGGTGGGATGGCTTATGGCGGCGGCTTCAATATTGTTTCTAGCGCTTTATTCACCTGCCCATCGTTGAGCCAACGCGGCCTACGATGCGGTGCATTTTACCCGGCCATCGCGCTCAGGTTGCAATCGTGGCCGCGGTTCTCCACTGTTTCCGGTCGAATGGAATTCCGTGCAGCCCGTAGGGCGAAAGAGAATAGCCCAGCGATTCATTGCTGGGCAACCGCCCAAGACGAGGAAAGTCCCGTAGGGACGAAAGAAACCCTCTTTGCTTCCTCGCGCTCGATCAAGATCTCCTGTCGTCCCTGCGGGACTTTGCCCTTGGGGATTGTATTCCAGCGATGAATCGCTGGGCTATTTTCGCTCGTCCCTCCGGGACTGCAAACATGGAGTTATTTGTTCCTGGCCCCGGCCAGACTGGCGTCCACCGCACTCTTTCCTATCGAAAACAGCGGAGAATCGCGGCCGCTCGTGGGTCGGGTCCCTGGGCTTGCTTGGATAGTTACTCGACGAACAGGAATTCGCTGCTGTTGAAAATCAACCGGCAGACATTGGCCATTCCATGCTTTCGCGCGTACCGAATTAACTCTTCCGCCTCCTCCTCTGTTGGCGAACGGTGCAGCGCCAGTTGATAGGCAAGTTTTATCTGCGTAGCCGGATCGCTCGCTTCCTTCGACAGCCGTTCGGCAACCTGTTCGCATTGTCGGACCACGAACTGATTGTTGAGGGTGGCCAGTGCCTGAAGAGCTGTCAGCGTGACATTTCGTTTGGGCGTGAGCAATGACGGATCCGCACAATCCAGGGCTTCCATGAACGGATCGGGAACACTGCGGACCATGAAACGGTAAACGCTCCGCCGGTAGTTGCCCGGATCATCCACGTCGTAGCGCGTGTAATCATAAACCGGCGAGTGATCGTCTTTGAAAAAAAATTGGCGTACAGACGGTCCGCCCATTGTTAAGTCAATCTTGCCGCTGATTTGCAGCAGCGCATCGTGGAACGCTTCGGCGTCAAGCCGCTGACGGTTCATCCGTCCCAGGAGACGATTGTCCGCATCGAGGCGGGCGCCTTCAGCGTTTTCCTGGCAAACCTGACGATAGACGGAACTGGTCAAAATGAGCGTGTGCAGTTTCTTGATCGATTCGCCGTTTTCCATGAACCAGAACGCCAGCCAATCCAGGAGTTCCGGATGCGTTGGCGGAGATCCCATGTGGCCGAAGTCACTCGGTGTATCGACAATGCCGCGGCCAAAATGGTACTGCCAAACGCGGTTTACAATCGATCGTCTCGTAATCAGATTTCGGGAGTCGGTAATCCATTTGGCTAGTGCGGCGCGCCGGCTTCCCTCGTCATCCGGATCGTTGACTTCAAGTTGGCCTTTCAGGCCTGGCACGCACGGCAAAGCCGAGGGAGACATAAGTTCGCCGGGCGATTTGACATCGCCACGCCTGAGCAGGTGGACTGGCCGCAGCCCGTTTGACGGCAGGAAGCTGCCCATGGGCGTGAATTCATGCGTGCCCGCGTACACGTACTGCGGTTTGGGCAAGGCATCGAGTTTCTCGTTGATTTCGCTGAGCAGCGCCTTGACGCTCGCGAGACTGCTCTTGGTTTCCTCATCCAGCAAGGACTCCACTAGTCGCTTCCGTTCGTCGTTGAGTTTGCCGACCTCATCTTCCAACGCTTTGCGTTTGGCCTGAATTTCCGGCGTCTCAGCCGGCTCGACGAGCGATTTGCGACTGTCAAAGTTATCGACCAGATTGGATTTCTTCCAACGGCCCGCTTCGATAGAATCGAGGGCGGAGACTGCGGCTAAGAGGGCGAGGTTGTTGGTCCCGGAAATGACTTGCAACTCCCCGAGCGCAAAAACGTAGTCGCTTGTGCGTTCCCAAAGGCGCGTGGCGGTGACGCGAACAAACCGCGCTCGCCGACCGTTCGCCGCGAGCACGAAGGGTTTGTCTCCGGGATTGGGAAAGTCATCCGCCGTGTGATCCACCAGAATTCTTCGGTCCTTGAAATTCTCGTCATCGGCGGCTTCGACCCGAAACCGTTTTGGAAAACCGAAACCTGGAGTGTCGGGAAAGTCCGTTGGCCGTGCGGGAATGAGACGCACTTCATCGATGGCCGCGAGATTGACCAGGTCGACCTGGACCCACTTTTCCGCGTCCGGGGCCTGCTCGATTGCGCTATGATAACCATTGCCCGGACTTTCCTTCGTCGCCTTCGGCAATTTCTCCAACTCCTCTTTGCGCTCTTTCCGCCGCGCATCCAACTGCTCAAGATCGGGGCTGGCCACCTTGGCGACAATCTCATTGAGAGTCCTCTGTTTGGACTGGATCCTGGCCTTTTCAGAAATCAACGGTTTGCGCAGCGCGAATATCTTCGGGTCGATGTCGAACGGACGATCGGCGCGATCCACTCCCGCGAAAACCGCTTGCAGCCCGTAGTAATCGCGCTGACTGATTGGATCGAATTTGTGGTCATGGCATCGGGCACAGTGGACGGTCAGACTCTGAAACGTAGAGATTGTGGTCATCACCATGTCATCGCGATCATTGTAACGGGCAATCAAACCGTCGGTCTTCGTGATGGGCAGTTCCACGTGGCCGACAAAATCCCACGGTCCGGCCGCGATGAATCCGGTGGCGACGATACCCTCCCATGAGTCCGGGTACAAGACGTCTCCGGCCAATTGCTCCTGCACAAATCGCGGGTAAGGCTTGTCCTCATTAAACGACCGGATGACGTAGTCGCGGTACGGCCAGGAATTCGCCCGGACTTTGTCTTTGTCGTAACCGTGCGACTCGCCGTAATGAACCAGATCCAGCCAATACCGGCCCCAACGCTCGCCGTAGCGCGGCGATGCCAACAGGCGTTCGACCAAAATCTCATAGGCATCCCGTCGCATGTCGGAAACAAATTCTTTCACTTCCGGCGACGTCGGGGGCAGCCCGGTAAGATCAAAGGAGAGCCTGCGAATCAATGTCACCCGATCCGCTTCCTTCGATGGCGCGAGTTTTTCTCGCTCCAGCCGCGCCAGGATGAAGGCGTCGATTGGGTTGCGAACCCATGTGGGATTGTTCACCCCGGGAACCGCCGGACGAATTGCGGATTTGAAAGTCCAATGATCAGTCTTGGATTTTAATTTCAGCGAAGTCTCTTCCGGCCATTCGACGCCTTGATCGATCCAGGCGCGCAACAGCCCGATCTGTTCAACGGTTAACCGGTCGCCTTTGGGCGGCATTTGCATGTCCTCCACCAGACCGGCGACATAGTGAATTAACGGACTCTGCACGCTCTTGCCAGGCAAAATATCCTGGCCGTGTTCGCCTCCCTTCAGCGCATCCGATCCGACATCCAATCGAAACTCCGATTTCTGTTTGTCTGGACCGTGGCATTTATAACAGTTCGCCTGGAAAAGCGGTTTAATGTCTTTTGCAAAATCGACCTTCCGGTTCACGGGAGGCGGAAGCGTCGAGGTGTCCACGGGCTGTTTCTCCGCTCCACAGAAACCGGAGTAGTGCTGCCCGGCAAACCCCATGACCAGCAAAGCGAAAGCGATCGACTTGTCGGTCATGCGAAGTTTTATGCGGAGAGCTGACATGAAATCGACAGATAAAGCTCCGCGAGCCGAATTAATCGGTTGCGGCAGCTCGGAATCATTATGGTGGAACGAGTCATAGGCTATTCTGAGTGTTAGTCTTGATGAATCGATTTGTCACGTCAACTGCTGTGAAAATGTCAGATGGATGCGAGCGCGTGCGCGGTGTTCCCAGACGACCGACCATCGCCCCGGCCAGCGGACTTGGCCCGGCCCCTAAGTTCAGTTCAGGCCCCTCGAACCGGCTATCTCGTGCCGACCGTTGTAGTCGGTGATCTCGATTCCTTCTTAAACACCCTCTACGTTGCTGCAAAGCGTGACTCGTGCGGGGCGTCTCAAATGGCCAATTTAAGGCCGGA
Source organism: Verrucomicrobiota bacterium (assembly GCA_039933075.1). Classification (GTDB taxonomy): domain Bacteria; phylum Verrucomicrobiota; class Verrucomicrobiia; order Limisphaerales; family JACPZS01; genus JBDTOW01. The sequence continues at coordinate 9,046 of JBDTOW010000046.1, forward strand.
GCATGAGAACGCTCTCCTTCTGATTGCGGGAGATGCCGAGCCGGAGATTTTGTCCGGGAGCGAGGGCAGGAACCTGTAGGATCAACCGAGTGACGTCGGCGGTCGTGGCTCCGTTGACCGACAGGATTACTTCGCCTTTTTGCAGACCGGTTTTGGCGAGAGCGGACCCGGCGGGGATTTCGAGGATGAGCACGCCGGCGAGACCGGGCAGACCGAAGGCCGACATCTCGCCAGCATCGGCGATGTTGCGGATACTCGCGCCGAGCCAGGTGCGCGGTGTGCTGTCACGGGTGACAGGCGCGGTGGCGGTAGGGTTTGGGGCGGGCATCACGGGAGTGCGGGCGAGTGCCTTCAGCGCAGGCTTGCGCACGCCGAACTGGTCCATCGGGAAATTCACGAAGCCCAGGGCGAGCGCTGGCGAACCGTCCTTCACCCGGTAGTCGCCACTCGCGGGATCAACGAAGAGCGCGTCCGCCACGATGGAATGCTCGTCCCGGCCGCTCTGCCGTTGCAGACGAGTGGCGGGCGCATTCGTTACGCCGTCCTGGTGCATGAGGTTGTAGTCCATTTCCCGGCCCCAGGGCGGAGCGTGCATCAGCGCGGGACGGTAATCGCTCCACACGATGTTACGCCGGAAAATGTCGCCGCTCGCGGCATACCAGACGTGTGGGTGGAGGCCCGAGCCGACGGTAATGTTGTTTTCGACCCGGCGTCCGTAGCCCTCGCGATTCTTGATGCCGCCGCGCAGACAGAGATTGTTCGTGATCACGTAAAAGGAGGAACCGTCGTCCAGGTCGATGTCCCAGCCGTGGTCGCAACGCCAGCGGTTGTTCCTCAGGATAACGGGCTTGACGGCGTCGAGGCGCGGCAGTTCGGGAACCTGCTGAACCCAGGCGTTGACCTCGGCGACTTTGGGACGCCAGTAGCGGTCGCGGCCCCAGGAATTAAACGAGCCGTGGTCGCCGGTCTCCTTCACCGTGTCGAAGATGTCGCAAAATTCGATGACATGGCCGCCCCAACAACCGTCACCGATGTTGATGCCCGCGCGCGGCATATCGTAGATCGAGCAGCGGCGGACGGTGATGCTTTGCGCGAGATCGATGTTCACTCCGGCGGTCTGCTTTTCGACGCGACCCGTAAGGGTGATCAGGCAGTCATCGACGAGACAGTCGGCGGGGTAGCGGTTAGAGCGCGGGCCTGTTGTGCGGTCGAGGTCCTCGAGTTTGTTGACCTGGTCGTAGTGAAAGAGCGGGTTCCGCGCCGCCTGCGGGTCGCCGACGAAACAGATACCGCTGGCACCAGCTTTGGCGATGTGGCAGCCGCGCACGGCGACGCGGCGGTTGTAGTAGTTGACGAAAACGGCGTTGCCGCCGACCTGATCGATAAAGCTGTTCTCGATCACGCAGTCCTCCGTGCCTTCGAAGAAAATCGCCCCGCCGCGGTAGATTGCCCAGTCGCCGCGCAGAAGCGGCTCCTTCGTGTCCATGACCGTGCGCGCCGCGTGTCGGAAGGTTAGGCCGCGGAGGGTGACGAAGCGCACGGGCTTTTGCTCGCTGCCGCGAAACTCGACCAGGCTGCGCAGTCGCGTGGCCTCCACGGTTGTCTTGGCCAGATCCAGACCGTCGGGCGGATGAAAGTAGAGCGTATGGGTTTTGGCATTGAGGAACCATTCGCCGGGGCTGTCAAGCTCTTCGAAAATATTCTCCACGAATCGAATCTCCTGATGCACAGCGCCGCCGCGGTTGTTCTGCCAGCCACCCTCCTTCGTGATCAGTCCCTGCGCATCCTTGCCGGTGATGCGCCACGTGAAGTCGCCCCAAAGCGCGGGATGCATGGCGTGAAAATAGCCTCCCGCCGGATCGGCCCACCGCGCGGCGCGCTCCGGAGAAATCGCGTCGGCGGCGAAGCCGTCGAAATATTTTACTGCGGGATCGAAGTTTGGGTAGCGCGCCAGAATCTGCCGTTCGCCGTTTACAAAGATTTCCTCGGTGCGCAGGTCCTCCGGGACTTTGGCCTGAACGATGCCATCACGGTAAGGTTTCCATTCGAGGTTTTCCAGCCTGACGCCGCCACTGAGGACGGGTGTTTCGTTTTCGTAGGTTTGGAAAACAACCGGCCTGGTTTCCGTGCCGGAATCTTCAGCGGTGAAGACCAGCGTCTCTGGCAGGTAATAAGTGCCGCCGCGCAAAAACACGGAGCCCGGTTCTCGACGCAGCGCCTGCTGCGCGCGCCGGAGACTGGCGAAAGGTTTGTCCAACGTGCCAGGATTCTTGTCATCGCCCGCGGGCGCGACGTAATAAGGCTGCCCGAAGGCTGACAGAGTCAGGGTGAACAGCAGAAGGCAGGCAGCCAATCGGTTTTGCATGCGCCGCGTGAGGGCACGCGGCCTACAATGCCCTGTAGGCCGGGTCCCCTGACCC
>JBDTOW010000047.1:0-11342 GCA_039933075.1 Verrucomicrobiota bacterium
GATTCTATGGATAACGCGCCGCGCGAACCTTGGAATAGTTGACTCCAAATTGGCGGTTTACTTTCCTCGACCGAATTCCACGCCGAAAAGTTCGGCGCTTCCGGTGGTGACGGCCTCAACGCCGTCTTTTCGCGACAGAATTGCGCCGCCATTCGCGGTTCAGCGAAAGAAGGGATGTGACCTCGCTCTGGCTCTTATTCATTTTTCCAAAGTCTGAGAGCATCACCGATGTTATTTCTGCCAGCATCACCTTTGGGATGATTACAACATTGCACTATCCGTTTGGATACGGTTCAGCTACTTTTGCTGAAGTAATCGGCTTAAAAACCATCGAAAGATAAATATGAAATTAAAATTATTCACCGCTTCGTTGTTGGTCTTCGGCTTCCTGGGCGTGAATCTCACAGATGTCGTTGCGGCTCCGAAGAAGGACAACCAAGCCAAACTCGAAGCCAAGGCCAAAATCTCCAAGGCTGAAGCGACAAAAATCGCTCTGGCCAAAGTGCCGAACGGTACTATCAAAGAGGGCGAACTCGAAAAGGAAAAAGGCAAACTTATTTGGTCGTTCGACATTTCTACTCCAAATACCGAAGACATCACTGAAGTACACGTGGATGCCGTCACAGGCAAAATAGTGAGAGTGGAAAAGGAAACTCCCGCGGCTCAGAAAAAAGAAAAAGAGGAGAAGCAAAAGACAACGAATTAGGTTTTCTGATACTGCCGTTTATTTGCTGGGCGGCAGACCTCACGGCGATTTGTTTTTCAGACGCTGCAAAAATGAAAACACTATTTTTGATCCTCGGGGCTGCAGCGATGGGTGCCGGCGCTGCTTGGATGCTCGTTTCGCATCGGCTGAGCTTGGAGCAGGCGGGACGTAAATGGAACGAGTGACCGACTCTGATACCTCACGGCAAAGCCGGACTGACTAACAGATAAAACCCCGTTTCCCTAACATCGGCATCTTCTACCGTTACGGAGCCCGTAGTTGCTTGGGATGGAATATCCCGAAGCTTGCCCCACGGATGCGCCGCATCGAAGGCATCTCGGTGCAACACTGAATACGTATTCCCAACCTGAGCTCTAAAGGTGAGCGTGGTCTTCTCGCCCGTTCGCGTTACCGCGCTGAACCGCGTTACTGAAGTCTGCACGGTCCAAGTTTCGGATCTGGTCACCAGGGCATCATCACCAAACAAAGGATCGTTTTGGTACAGACCAGAGTCTCTCAATCCCACGACTTCCACATCGTGCGGACCGTCGGCAAGGCCCGACAGAGAGATTGGAGCTCCGATTGCGGTTTCATCACTCCAGGCGCCGCCGTCGAGCCGCCAACGATAGCGCGTATAGCCTGCACCTTCCGGCCAGTCCGCGTTGGGAATGCCGCCACCCGTTCGATTTACTCCGACATTCAGCGTCGCATTTGTCTGATCGGTAAGCCCAGTTGGAACCCCGGCTAAGGAAACTCCGAGTGCAATCACTCCGCCTTTGGCCAAGCTGTTCGGACCGCTTGAAATTGCTGGCGAATTTGTCTGCAGCGAAAACCAGTCCCGCATCACCTGAGCTTCCTTCCACGTGCTGAACACCGCTTCCGAGACTGATGGAATGTGTTTCAACATCGGATCCGCGACCTGATTCCCTGTGCCCGGTCCGTTCCAGGCGGTCGGCAGGAGATTGTCATTCAGTGTGACCGTCGTTTGTGCCGGATCATAATTGCGAACCAACTGTTCGATATCCCAAATGATGTTCCCTTCGAGGTAAGCGCCGCGCGCAAATCGTGTCGGTGACGGTGTCGTGTCACGGACGTTCACCGCACCGGAATCTCCATCGATCCCGCCCGTCTTCGTCATGTGGACTATTGTGTTTTTGAACAATGTGAAAAAGTTTCCCTGCTTGGCGGTGATCGCATTGTCGCAGTCAAAGAATAAGTTCCCGACAATGGTCAGTTCGGAAGTGTTGCCACCATTGTCGCCACCGGAAATGGCCGCGGAGCTGTCGGGTGTATCTCCGTTTCGATGGATGTGCAGAAAGATGTTTCCTTCGATCCATGCATCGGTTCCATCGAGATCAATGCCATCGTCGTCCGAACCAGTGAAAACGTTGTTGATGAAATGAACGATTGGGCCAGGACGATTGCCGCCCGTGAAGTCCACCACATCACTATAGCCTGTCGTCTTGCCGAAAAAGTTTCGCTGGATAATTCCGTGTCCCCCGCTCTTTATCCCGCCCGTTCCGTGGACAAGCTCGAACTTAGCTGTCCCGGTCGGAAACTCGCAGTCACGCACCACGAACGACGAGTCGTCAAGCGAGACGTATTGGTGATCGTGCGTGTCGAAGTACAAATGGTCCAGGAAGACTGTCCCGCCGAGCGAATGAATCGCGGTGGTTCCATTGGACTCGAAGCGCGCATAGGAAATCCGCGTCTCCGGCGAGCCAACGGTTCCGTTGATCGCGAGCCCTCCCCAACGCGTGGCCGAAGCCTCTCGCGTGAAGCGAATCTGATTTGTTTCGTTGCCGTAAGCGAGCAATCGTCCACCATTGGCAACGGTCAGCCCGACACCCTGGATGAACTGGACGGTGACGCCCGGTTCAATCGTGAGCGTCGACCCATCTTCGATGGTGACGTTCGAACAGACCACTATCGGGCTACTCGCCAGGTTCCAGATTGTGTTCGTGCTAATCGGTCCGCCCACACAGTTGGCCGGTTGAGGAGCACCGATGGCGAGGTCCACTATCTGAACGAAATCGCTACTGCCACTGAGGCTGGAGTTCACGCCCATGATCGCCAGGATGTGCGTACCCACCCCCAGGCGTGAGCCAACGAGCCCAAGGTCATAGACCATCGCCAGCTCCGCGGAACTATCGCCACGCGATGATTCGTGGCTGGAGGTTGCTGATGCATTGAACGGAGGCTCGTTCGGAGCACCAGGGGAATTCGCGCTCGCAAGGTAAATACCGTCGAGCCATGCAATGAAGCCATCGTCCCAATCCGCCGTGAGAATCAGTCGTTGCGCCGGGTCAACGGGAGCACCAATGTCGAATGAGCGCCGCATTGTGACCGTTGAATAGTTGCCCCGCATGTCGCTTAGGATGGTCTGACAGAGCAGGGTCTCGCCGGCGTTATCCGCGTAGCCGAAACCACCATTCCCCGGTTGCCACGAGGCGTCCAAGTTTGCGTCGGAAGCAGTTTTCCAACCGGATTGTGGCGCGCTCGCCCCCTTGCGATAGCGCCAGGAATCGCTGTGCCTCACAACAGGAGTATCCGCTCTCAGCCGGCCGCCCAATACCACAAAGATAAGGAGGCAGAACGCCTTCACCGCACCACAGGAAAGAATCGATTTTAAGGAAATCGGATCGGGTTTCTGACTGCGATTGACAAAATGGATCTGACTGTCGCACAGCGCCGCTGGTTCATCCGCGTCGCAGGCGATAACGAGGTGAGTTGATTTCTTCATGTTAGTTTCGCTGCCTGACTCTCCATTACGTACGAGCAGCGCGCAAGTCTCAGTCCGTGATTTGACGGCCGATCTCACAAGTTCCGATCCGACTCATCCTTGAGCGCCATTCAAGCGGACCGCGATTGTGTGCTGAAAAGCTATTCTGCCACAGAACGCCGGTGGGCGAACGCCGCATAAAGGGAAGGCAACAAAAACAGGTTCAGCAGTGTGGAAGTAGCCAGACCGCCCAAAATCACAACCGCCATCGGGGATTCTATCTCGTGGCCCGGCACGTTGCCTTTGATGATCAGGGGCAGGTCGAAGCCAGAAAAACTCCACCGGATATTTGGCAGTCAGCTCCAGCGGTTTGCTCCCGACCGGAATGAGCATCGACAGCGTTGGGTTTGGCAACATACCGGCCTGTACGAGGTCCGCACCTTGAAATCATTTCGTAACTCATGAGGCGAGCGCACGTACTCTACCATTTCTAAGTTATGAGAACCACAAAGTTGATCTGGGGGGGCTCGTGCACAAGCTGGCGCTGCCAAGGTTTACGGAAAGTTGAGGAAGCAGAACCCGGTTACCGACCGGCAAAGCTGGCTGGAGTCATTCCATTTGGAGTGGGCGCAAGGTACGGCTTCAATTTCTCGCACACGCCGACGATGAAAGTTCCAGCCATAAGGTCGCGGTGATGCCGATGTTCGCCGGCAATCTCGTGGACTTCGACGCCGCCCGTGACAAGCTTTTTCCAACCCATGGCCGGGTCAGCAAAGCGCCCTTTGGTTACGAAGATGCATATCGTGCCAGGATAGATTTCGGTCTTGTATAATATCTCCGCCCGCCCATGATTCCAATGGAAGAATCTGAGTCTTACCGGCTCCGGCAATCCTTTCCCTTTCTTTTGATAGTACGCGCCGATTTTGAATTGTAGCTTGCCGATTTGCCATCTCGAGCGTGAGACAACTTTTTTGACCAGGTAAGTCATTATCTTTTTTGGCTTGCGCCCGCGGATTCGTGACCAGTGCCGTGAAATCCAGCTCTTCGCTTTCTTCACATCGCCAGCCGCGGGAACCCTCGCCGATCGTGCGACGGCCGCGGCTTCCGGAGAAGCATGGTAGTCGAATCTGGGAGCGCCTCCGTCAAACGACGCAAGCAAAGCTATCTCTTGACCCTGTCGGCGAAGTTGTTGAGCGATTTCGAAGGCAAGGATGGCGCCGAAACAAAACCCGGCCAAATAATATGGTCCCTGCGGCTGAACAGTTCGCATCTCGCGGATATAATGCGAGGCCATCTGTTCCACACTTCCGTGCGGCGGCAACTTCCCATACACCCCTTGCGCCTGTAGCGCATAGACAGGTTGGTCTGTGCCTAACTCGCGGGCCAAATCGTAATAAAACAAAATGGTGCCCGCACCCGCATGCATGCAAAACAGGGGAGGGTTGGAACCAGACGGCTGAATCGCGATTAGCGAGGTCCACCGTGGGCTGTCTTCTCCTTGCCGTACGAGATTTGCCAATAGCTCAATCGTCGGCGCTTTCAAAAGGCCGGAGGGGTCAAGTTGTTTGCCGAACTGTTTCCGAATTCGCGCAAAAACCCGGGCGGCACCAATTGACTCTCCTCCCAATTCGAAGAAGTTATCCTTTACCCCAACGGAGGGGATTCGCAGCATTTCTTCCCAAATCTTCGTAAGGCCAAGCTCGAGCGCATCGCGAGGTGCCACGAAATCTCTGGCGAGCTCCGGCCGGATTTGCTCGGGCGGGGGCAGCGCTTGACGGTCGAGCTTTCCGTTCGGTGTCAGGGGAAACGCTTTGAGGACCACGAACGCGGACGGAATCATGTGCTCGGGCAGTTTCTCCTTCAAGAATGGGCGCAACTCACTCACCGCCGCGAATGGTTGGTGTTTTGGGACGATGTATGCCACCAGCCTTTTTTCGCCGGGCGGATCCTCCCTGGCTATCACAACGGCTTCACGGACGGAGGGATGTTTTCCAAGGACAGTGATGATTTCTCCCAATTCGACTCGGAATCCGCGAATTTTCACTTGATGATCGATTCGCCCGAGGAAATCAATGTTACCGTCGGCACGGTAACGGGCTAGATCACCGGTGCGGTATAAACGACGCCCCGGCTCGGAGCTGAACGGATCGGGAACGAATTTTTCGGCTGTCAATTCGGGCCGATGGAGATAGCCGCGAGCGAGCCCATCACCCCCGATATACATCTCACCGGCTACACCCACGGGAACTGGTTGGCCGCTGGTGCTCAATAGATAAATCTGCTCGTTGCTCAGGGGACGTCCGATCGTCGCTGGCTCGCCGGCTTTCCTCAAGGCGAAGGTCGAATAAACCGTCGTTTCGGTTGGACCGTAAAGGTCATATACCTTCTGGATGGTTTGGCTTTGATAAATTTGATCCACGAGTGTCGCTGGCAAAGGTTCGCCAGCCAGGTTGACAACCCGCACAGAGTCGGGAATACCGCCCAATCGAAGCAACTCCGCCATCGCCGAGGGCACAGTGTTGACAAGGGTTGCCTCGTTGGCCGCCGGCAATGAGGGCAATTGAAGCGCGTTTTCGGCAATGATCACCTTCCCGCCACAACTGAGCGTCACGAACAATTCAAAAATCGAGAGATCAAAGCAAATCGACGTTGAAGCCAGGACACCGGCCAACTCCTCCGGCGCGAACACCTGTTTGGCCCAATGCACGAGGGCAATAACACTGCGATGCTCGATCGCCACTCCTTTCGGTCGTCCCGTTGAACCGGAAGTGTAGATCACATATGCGACGTTATCGCTTCGTATGTCACGGTTTAGGTTCTCCGTTCTTTCGTTACTGACGTCCAGGTGGTCGACACAAATCGTCTGCGCGCGGTGCTTTGTCAGTCCCTCGGTCAAGTTCCTCTGAGTAAGGAGCACGGCTGCATTGGCGTCCTCCAGGATGTATTGCACACGATCTTTGGGATACGCCGGATCCACCGGCACATAGGCTCCGCCACTTTTAAGAATGCCCATCAAGGCCACGACCATGTCCAACGAGCGTTTCATAGCAACGCCAACGAGCACTTCCGGCCCGACACTCAATCCTCGGAGATAGTTGGCGAGTTGATTGGAGCGATGGTTGAGCTTTTCGTAAGTTAGCTCATCCTTCCCGAAAACAATCGCCGTAGCATTGGGATTCCGCTCGACTTGTGCTTCGAAAAGTTGGTGGATAGTGGTGTGTTTCGGGTACTCGGATGACGTGCGATTCCACTCCAAGAGTTGATCCTCTCCGGTAGTAGGGGGTTTTGGAGAATTGCAACCCTCTACAATTGGCCCGGCTGCTGACGAAGGAATGCCTGGAACTAAATGGTCCGCGGAATCAAAACGCGTTGAGTCCTCGGTTTTAACGTGATCCATAAGAAAGAGCTGCGAGCTCCATTGCCCCGACTATCTTATTCCAACACAGCCCAATTTCAAGCTTATAAGGTCCGAACTGTCCAAATTTGGGATGGTTTAAGTCCTGAAATTTGACAGGTGCTCAGGGGTGAGCTATTTTTGCCGGCCTTTGAGACTAACTTATCAGACTCCCGCCCAAAAGACTTGGGCCTTGACCTTGACCGAAATGTCGGCAGTCATGGCAATAATTGCTTTGCTTTCAAGTGTGCTCGTGCCCGCTATTGCAAAGAGTAAAGCCGTTGCCCATTCGATACACTGCGTGAACAATCAACGGCAGATCAACCTTGCCTTGCAAATGTTCGCTGACGAGCACGACGGTTATCTGCCTGGTTCGGATAGTAATTTGGGCCGCGGGGTCGGCCAGATCACTCCCTTCTCCGGCGAGTCTGGGACATCTCCCGAAAGCGCGTTAGTGCGGCTCAAGTATGCTCGCAACAAACGTATTTTTGCCTGCCCTCAGCTCTTGACGTCGAAGGTATTTGAACGACAGATGCTTGAGGTATTTGGCTTGCGCATCGCCTACCACTATCGATTCAATGTCGATTTCGTAGGGACTAAGCTCTCGCAGTTCGACTTCGATCTGCCCGCCTTCCGTGACCCCACTCAGCCGGGAAACGACGACCCGAAGGTTAGTCCGCGCCGGTTAATCGATGGTTCGATCGACTCATCCAAAACCGTCCTTGCTGGCGACTGCGTTGGTGCTACGGATGTCACGTCGAAAATCGGATCACCCGACAACACTGTTCCGGGGATGATTTTCCTGAGCGCCATGCACAACCAGAATAAGTCCGCGGTTGTCAACTTTGCTGATGGTCACGTCGGAAGCACCAGAGTTTCCAATCCGAGTTCAGGTTTCTTCCAGATTGGCGCGGTCCCCACTTACTAACTAACAAGCGGGCCTCTTCGGATGCACTGCCATTTGGCTAAGCGGTGCAAGTTCGAACTCTTTTGCTCATGCTCATGATCTCGATCTCGGAGGCTACCGAGAGTAAGAGCACGAGCAAGATCAAGAGAGTGAGCGCTATTGCTAACTAAATGGCAGTGATCTTCGGGTGACCCAACCACTGTGCAGGGGAATTGTAGAGGAGTAATTAGAGGAGTAATTAGACCTTGCGAGCACGCCGATTAAGCGCGGCAAAGCCTAAGGCGGCGACTCCCACCACTGCAGCACAGGCTGAAGGTTCCGGTACTGCTCCATTCACAGTTCCATTTTGCACAGTTCCGTTTAAGAGCACGTTCGACCCACTGCCGGTAAGTCCAATCGCACCATTGGCCAGTCCTGCCGAGTTAACGCCGCCCGAGCTGTCACTGTACCCATAAAGACGAAATGTAACGGCCCCGCTTTGCGTTCCCAGCGCAGCAAGACTGGGCGAGAAAACGTCCTGCTCACCAGCGGTGGTAAGAACCCGTTCAGGCATCAAGCTAAACGTATTCGCTCCCCCCGGATTATTCAAAAAGCCGTCCGTACTGCCCCAAAGCTGCCACTTGTTTGCACCAATTCCATTAGCGAACACCGCGAAAGTGAGGGTATTATATGTGATTTGAAAACCAGTGTTTGGGGTAACTGTGAACTGGTAAAATATGGAATCCTGCCTGACGTCTCCATTGCTGGAGGAACCCCAATTCTTCCAGGAAAACTGCCCCGCCAAATTGGGAGGGTTGTTGGGACTTGCGAATGATACTCCTAACGCGTCGGCTTTGACGTTGGCATCAACGCCGTTTGCCGCCACCGTCGAGCTCGTGCCTGAGTTCGCCGTTGCGATATTGTACTGGAGAATGATTGACTGAGCGGAGGCTTGGGAGAAATGTCCGACGACCACAAACATGGCACCCGCCAGAACGGCAGAGCAATGCGAAGTGCTCAGATCAAGAGCACCCTGAAGAATGTTTTTATTTTTGATATTCAAGTTTCCTTTTGGTTGTCAGAGGTAGTGGTTTTGCATCCACATCCATCTCGGCTTCCTTTTCGAACCAGCTAGTTCATCGTAAGAATATCCAAATTCAGGTTTAAGTGATTCTTATCCGCTAAAACTTTGGCGCGGAAAAGTCAATCTAAAATAATCGCCCGCTGTGAGCTGATCGGGCCTGCCCTGCTCTCCCGGTTTGGTGGCTGGATGCGCGGATGCAGGCAAAGGCCACGGTTATATGCTGAAAAATTTTGGCGGACTTTGACGTCGATTTGCGCATGTATCATCGAACGCAACTTAAAAAAATGTAACCGCACAATACCGGCGGTTGTCTTTACTAACTGGTTGAACGGTACGATTTTTCAGAGCGCTATTATGAAAAACACTTGTGCTTTGCTCACTCTTGGCTTGATGACGACCGGATGGTCAGTCATGGCCGCTGAAAAAACAGACCTCAGCAAGCTCGACCTCAGCAAACTCCCGCCCCCAGCCAACCAAAATGGCGTCACTTACGCCAAAGATATTCGCACGCTCTTTGAAAACTCGTGTTTTCGATGCCACGGCGAGGAAAGGCAAAAAGGCGAATTGCGACTCGACAGCCTGGAAGCCGCACTCAAAGGCGGCGAGGATGGCAAAGTCATCATTCCCGGCAAAAGCAAGGAAAGCCTCTTGGTCATCGCCGCCGCGCAGATCGACGACGAAACGGCGATGCCCCCCAAGCGAGGACCTGGCGGTCGTGGCGGGCCGGGCGGACCGGGCGGACCGGGTGGTCGAGGGGGTTTTGGCCCAGGCATGATGGTTGCCCCACGGATGCTTTCACAGGCCGACAAGGACGGTGATAAGAAGCTCACGAAAAACGAGTTTACGGCGCTGGCGGATACATGGTTCGACAAACTTGATTCGGAGAAGGCGGGCAAGTTGAGCCAGGAGCAATTTAGCGAAAGGTTGAGCGAGGTGCTGCCGCCGCCGCAAGGAACCGGACAACCCGGTGGTCCGACGCCTGGAGGCGGTCCGCCACCTGGTGGTGGACGCGGGTTTGGCCCCGGCAGGTTCGTCGGGCCTGGTGTCTTCACAGCCGCTGACGCCAACAAGGACGGCTCGCTCACTCGCGCGGAACTTAAAAGCACTTTTCAAAGGTGGTTCACCGAATGGGACTCGGACAAAAGTGGTTCACTGAACGAGGACAAGCTCCGTGACGGGCTGACGGCAGCTTTGCCTCGACCAGACTTCGGGGGCCCCGGCGGTCCTGGTGGGGGGCGCGGTCCGGGGGGACCGGGAGGTCCCGGCGCGCCAGGTGGAGGGGGATTTGGTCCGCCACCCAAACCCCTCACTGCGGAGCAAGTCGGCTTGATTCGCGCCTGGGTTGACCAAGGTGCTAAATAGGTTCGAGGCAAATCGGTCTTGGTGGCTAATGTAATCTCGCAATGGACCTTCCAGCTCGTGATGATTCGATAAGCGGTTCTATCGCAGCCGATCCGGGCACAGTCGGGCGCTGGAAGCGCAGTGAACTAAGGCGATCCGCTCGACCACGTCACAGTGTCAAAGCCGTGCTCGTCGCTTGGGGTTTGCTTGCGTGCTCAGCGACAAATTTTGGGTCGCACACTGACGAGGAGGTCGGTATTTCGCCGCTCGCGGGCCAATCTTCTCAGGAGCTCTCCCCGCCGCAGTTACCGGAAAAGCCAGGCGGAGCGTCCCGATCGAGCGGAGCGCCACCTGCCGCACCGAACCCTTCACTGGGTAGTCTGGCTAAACTGCCTGCTGTCTTTCGCAAAACGACGCCTGCTACGCTCGACGACCTCAAGTCCATCGAACGCCACGTGAAGGCCCTTGCACCTCGTTTGTCACCAGCGGTTGTCGCCGTGCAAATCGGTGAAACCACTGGCAGCGGTGTCGTGATTTCCGAGGACGGTGTGGTGCTCACAGCGGCTCATGTCTGCGATGAACCGAATCGAAACGTGCAGTTTATTTTTCCCGACGGCAGAACCGCACATGGCAAAACGCTCGGCACAAATCACGAGATTGACGCCGGCATGATGAAAATCACGGAGCACGGCCCTTGGCCGCATGTTGAAATGGGCGACCTCGATCAAGTCCGCTTGGGAGACTGGGTTCTCACGCTTGGTCATCCCGGAGGCTTCGATCCAGAGCGGCCGATGGTGCTTCGCCTTGGGCGCATTATCAGGCTCGCACCGGAAGCACTCCAAACCGACTGCACCCTAAGCGCCGGCGACTCGGGCGGACCGCTGTTCGACATGCACGGTCGAGTCATCGGTATTCACAGCCGGATCAGCGATTCCACGGCGGAAAACTTCCATGTGCCCATCACGACGTTTCGCGACACTTGGGCCAGATTGGCCAAAGGCGAGAGCTGGGGTGACGAAAGACCCTCCCTGCGACCGTGGTTCGGCGTCAGAGGCGTCGATCATCCGTCGGGCTGCAAGCTGGAGTTTGTTGAAGAAGATGCGCCCGCCTCAAGGGCAGGTTTGAAAGTGGGCGACGTGTTGCGAAAGGTCAATGCGCGCGAAGTCAAAGACTACGCGGCGCTCAAACGATTCGTAGCCGAGGCACAAC
>JBDTOW010000048.1:0-11263 GCA_039933075.1 Verrucomicrobiota bacterium
CAAAACACACACGTTCCGATTGAACGAGTGCGGGTTATTCGCCCCCAACAGTCACGCGATTTTGTCCGCGACGGCTGAATAGGTTGTAAGCGCGATCGCCGAGTAGCGCCTTCAACTGTTCCTGATTCTGCGCGTTCATCGACTCGACCGTTTCGCGACGCTGCTGTTTGTTCAGACTTGGATCGCTGGCAATCTGCTGAACTCCTGACTGCGACGTTTTCTGAAGCTGGTATGCTTCGAGAATTTTCTCCGGCGGAACATTGTAGCGTTCTCCGATATTCGCGAGGCGTCGGTAATTGGAATCCTGGGATCGTTCGTATTCGGCATAGCGTTCCTCTCCCAGAACTTCACGGATCTTCTGATTTGCCTCGGACTGCTGTCGCGCGTAATCCTGGCCATTGACCGCCTCGGTCCGGTCGGGCCGCACCGTGCCGCCGAACGGTTCTTCAACCTCGTGTCTGACGCGATAAATCTCCCGAAATTCGACTTCGCTCGGCTTGAAGTCGCGCAATTGCGCGCTGAGCCGGCTTGCCACGCCAGTCGACCGCATTTCGTAATCCTCCAATTCCCCGGGCGTGAGGACCTTGCCAAGCTGCGCCAGTCGATCAGTATTGATCTGCTGGTATTCTCCCAGGTACTCGGGCGTCCGGCGCAAATTATACTTATCATAGAGCTGGTCGGAAGCCTCCCAATAGTTCTCCAGGATCGCGCGGACTTGTTCCCGTTTTTCCGTCGGCAACGCATTCAACGCGGTTTCATACCGCTGATAGTTTCGCGAATGCCACGCGCGGAGCGCCTCGAGCGGCTGTTCGAAGTCCAACAGCTCTTTGAGCAAGGCATTCTTTTCGTTTTCCACCTCGCGCAATTGTTTGTGGCGTTCATGGTCCTTCCGGCTTTCGGCGACAGAAAGCGTTTCACTAGTCGATACGCGCGTCTCCCAGGGCAGGGGATAATTCTGCGGAGCTTTGAACGGCGCTTCGCGCGGCGCGTAGAGTTTGTTCACATCAGCGATGATGATGTCACGGATCGTTTGTTCGGGACATTCGATACCGCGAAGTTTGGCGATGTACTCCTTGTAGTCCGCCGACTCAATCGAACTCCAAGAGAATCCGGGCGGCGGCGGTTCCATCGGTTCCTCTGGGATGGCGGTCGTGGTGAAGCTGTGCGTGCGATTGGTGGTAAGGCTCTCGACGTGAGCAGGCAGTTGAGACTTTGCGGGGCGATTTTTTGCGAGATACGCAAGCGCGGCGATCAACCCGAAACTCAAAACCAGTAATCCGACGATAACACGCGAAGATTTCATGGGCTTTCGATTTGGGGTTGGACTCGTGGAACTCGAGGACCCCGCAAAATTTGGTAGGCATCCTGTCCCAGCGTCTGCTGGAGAGCCATTTCACTCTGACTGCGGATGTCTTTAACTGCTGCCTGACGCTGCTCCTTCGAAAGATTGGGATCGGTGCGCAGCTTTTGCAACTCGTCCGCTAATGCTCGTTGGATTTCATAGCCCTTCACCGCGGTGTCGCGCGGCAATCCACTCTGGTCGGCAACCTGGACGAGGCGTTGATAGTTGCCGTCCTGCGCCCGATGGTATTCCGCGTAGCGTTCCGGGCCGAGGGCGGCCTTAAGCTGTTCTTCGACTTGCTGACTCGCCTGCGCTCGCCGCTGAGTGAAGGTCTGGTCTTCCGGATCAACGCCGCCCCGCGTGCTGTATTCGTCCGTAAATTCCCGTTTCAAACGGAAAATCTCGCGGAATTCGTTTTCAGTGGGAGCGAACGACGCCAACTGCGAGCGCAAGGATGAGGCGGTCGTGGAAATGCGCAACTCCAGGTCCTCAAATGCGTTTGGCGTGAGGAGTTTGGCCAGCGCGTCGCGTCGATCGGTCCGGATCTTCTGGTAGGTGGCGCGATCCTCGGCGTCGAATTCGCCCAGCGTGCGTTGTTGCAGACGCTGGGAGTCGAGCCAGTATTGCTCGTGAATCGCGCGCACCGCATCGCGTTTGTCTTCCGGCAGCAGTTGCAGAGCGGCTTCGAATTTTTCATGAGTCTGTCGCGAAAGAATCAGCGGCATCTCGACGGGCACATCGATGCCGAGCAACTCCTTCAACAACGTCCTTTTCTCCCGCGCCAACCCCCCGAGCTTGCTCACCTTGTTCCAGTCGCGGGTGTTCGTGGTCTCGGCCGTTTCCCAGGGCTTCATTTGATAAGCGCGGAGTTTCAGCGTGGCTTCGCGAGCCTGGTAATCCCGGTTCACCGCCGCGATGATGATATCCTGGATGGTTTCGTCGGGGCACCCAATCGCTCGCAGGTTGGTGATGTAGCTTTTGTAGTCCCAGCCCTCGAGCGAATACCAGGTGAACCTCGAGGACGCACGTTTCCCGGCGGCGTGTTTGGCGCGTTTCTCGATAGTGATTGGGATGACGCTCGTCTGGTTGACAACAACTTGTGCTTCCGGGGACGCGGGTTTTGCTCGGCGATTGGGGACGACGAATCCAATCGCTGCGGCCAAAGCCAGGTTGAAACACACTAAACAAGCTATCAGACGTGAACGCGTCATGGTTTATCGCATATTCATTGAGCGTGGATTATTCGACACCCGCCGCCGGCAATCGTTCCAACAAACGCGACTTTCGGCATTGTTGTGGGAGACCCAATTCAATCGGTTGTTGGTCGGTTGAGCTTTACATTCTCTTCGTTAAACGAATCCCGGTGCCAACTGGTTCGAAATTTCGTTCGGGCCGAATTGAAGCGCGCAGCGTCAACGCCTTCGAAACGGAAATGTATTTGTAGCAGGGCGAGACTCGTCGAGCCCTGGTTTTTCCTTCGTGCGCGGCGTGCGCAAAATGAAGTGGGCTCGACAGAATCTCTACCCGGCGGATAAAGAAAAAGTTTAGGTGATTACTTCTTGCGGAGACGTCCATACCCATATAGGAATCCAAATACACCTGGGAGGTAACTAAGGAATGAGTTTGGCGACGCTTCGGAGATTCCACGGGATCTTTCGCGCGTCCGCCGAAGTTCATCTCTTCGTGAGCTCATAATAGCTGCGCGATATTTCCCTCCGTGAATTAAAGCAGACTGGATCAGAATGATCAGAATGCGTCGGAAAGCACGATGGGAGCAGTGCGAAACGTCCGCGGACAGTCCTAAGAAAGCGATAACGACCTTATCGAATCGCGCACAGCCATGAAAATTAGAATCACCCAGGGGGACATCGACGAAGGCAGGCACTGCTGCCCCTGCCACTGTCCCGTGGCCAGGGCGATCCGGCGCGACACTGGCTCCGCCGCAAGCCGCCTTGCCGTCTGTGGCGCCGCCATCTGGATCGGCCGCCTCCATTATCGAACACCGCTGGACGCCTTTGAATTCATTTACCGGTTTGATAACGGCGACGAGGTCGCCCCCTTCGAGTTCGAGCTGGGTCTGCCAACCTGCTCTGGGCCAATGCCGGTCCGTCAAGCACCTTGAGGGTCTTGCATACAAGATTTTTGCGGTATTCAATCCTGATGTTGGCCGGCCAATACATTTTCTCCTTCCCCGGAAATCCCAAACGCGAACGCCCGTGGGTGAACGGGTTAGCGCAGGTTTCCTGCTGACCTGCTGACGTTGCTTCGAGATTCTAATTGACAATCCTTGTGGAGTCGCTATTGCTATCAACGCCGAAGATGAACTGTACGTTCAACATTCAAAAGAATCTGTGCGCCCGTAGCGCGATGGCATGCCTGCCGGTCTGGCATTCCTGCGGGCGGACGCAGGGCAACGTGGAGGACATCTTCTAACTGACGCATTCATAGAGAGTTTTTTCGAAGAACCCACGATTGCCAGTCAATCGCGGGTTTTTTGTTTAGCGGAAGGGATTTTCCGCGACCGAAAGCGAATTGAAGCGTTTAACCGAAAGGAAAAGTATGAACACAAAATACAGAAAATTACCGGCGAGGTTCGGGCCGGAAACGCGGTTCGAAGTGGCGCCGGTGGCACCGTCCCGGGGACCATTGGAAATCGAGCTCGACCGGTTCAAAGACCGCTTATTGCAAAGATTATTGAACGAGACGGAAGATTCGAGGTTGAAGCCGTTGCTCCGGCGCACGGCCACCGAAGCGAGCGCGCTCGCCTGGACGACGGCCTATCCGTTGCTGGTGTTACCGGTGTTGCTCGAAGAAAAGGCCGAGTCCGCACGGCTTTACGCCGAGCGCCAAGCGCGAATTTGGAAACAGAACCCAGTGTTCGAGGAGGAACTGGTATGAGCGGCCTGGCTTCGCGACAAGGGGTCGTTTGCGCTGGCGAACGTCAGGTGACGCTCGCGCAAACGGCCCCTTGTTGCTCGCCACGCCGCACTCTGCGCCCCCAAGTTTGTTTTTGCTCTTGGCTGTCCGTTGATGTCCGGTACCCGAAGGGTTCTTCGCCCAACCGGTCATGGGAAGTGCTGCAATCAGGCCGACCAGACGAGAAACGGTTTCGCGCAATATTTCCTCTCCGCCCGCATAGGTGATCTGATTAAGAGCAAGAGCAAAAACCAGAGTAAGGAATTGGACCTGCGGATGTTTCCGTCGAAAAAGAGATATCTAGTGGAAGTTACGACGAGGCGGAAGTTAGCCTATATACGGACGCGCTCAATCGACGTTTCGGAATTCCCGGTGTCAGATTGCGTACTTGACCAGGATCCACTCCGGGATGACCTCCGCCCGACCGGTTTTGAGGTTCACCATCGTGTAGTCAAAGTAACCGTCGCACGACATTTTTCCGTTCGCTTTCTTGAGAATCTCGAACTTCACCTTCACGCCGTCCCTGACGATTTCCTCGACCCAGGTGCGCACGATGAAATGATCGCCCAAGCGCAGGGGTCGTTTGTAGTCGAGGTGGGCAGTTCGCACGAACCAGCCGAAGCCAGCCCGGATAAATTCCTGCATTTTATAACAGCGTCCCATTTGATCGTACCGCGCTGCCAAAACATAATCGAAATAGCGGCTGCCATGAACGTGCTGGTTCATGTCAATGTCATCCGGCCGCACCTGCAGCTCGCTCTCAAATTTCGAACGGCCCAACGTGATGTCCTTTGTTTCAGTCATCAATGCGATGGTAAAAATTTTAACTCAAAGTCTCGAGTCAAGGAGGTGATCCTGGACTGAGGAGGAGACGGGCGAAAGCTCGAATTCATTGGTGGAAGGGAAAATTTTCTGCGGCAACTCTTGCGTCATTGCAATGATGAGGGTAGATGAGGGCATGGACTTCTGCCGCAAGAAAGTCGTTCATAGCGGGATGGGTATTCTGTCCGGCTGTGTCGCCTTTTGGTTCGCCTTATTCGCGGGCCTTTACTCTTCAGTCGCAGTCGCAGCCGGCGCCGACCTCGGGGAAGCTAACGAGCTATTCAACACCGGGAAATATTCGGATTGCGTCAAGCTGGCTGAGACCGCCATCGCTGCCAAAGAACGCGACGAAGAGTGGCCGATCCTGCTGACGAAATCGCTTTTGGCGGTCGGCCGGTATCCCGAGGCTCAGGAGGCAGCCACTGAGGCGTTGAAGAACTTTTCTCGCGGCATCCGAGTGCGCCTGGTTGCCCGCGAAGCTTTTCTCAGCGTTGGACAGACTGAGCGCGCAAACGGGATGTTGCAGGAGATTGTCGAACTGCTCGGCAGCCGGAACTGGGCGTATCGAGATCCACCGAACCTGGTCGCACTCGGCCAGGCAGCGTTGTTGCTCGGGAATGATCCGCGCCGGGTTCTGGACCAATTCTTCGACGTGGCAAAGAAGGCCAACCCGGATTATCGCGAGGCGTACTTGGCGAGTGGCGAACTGGCGCTGAACAAAGGCGATTATCAACTCGCCGCGAAAGCATTTCAGGAAGGACTCAAACGTTTTCCCGAAGACGCGGACATGCACCTCGGGCTGGCGCGGGCTTATCTGTCGAGTGAACGCCCGCAAATGGTGAAGTCACTCCAGGCGGCGCTGCGCTTCAACACCAACCATGTTCCGAGTCTGTTGTTGCTTGCCGATCACATGATCGACGCCGAGGAGTACAGTTCGGCGGAGGAAACGCTGGCCAGGGTGCAAACGGTAAATCCGTGGAATCCTGACGCCTGGGCTTATCGCGCGGTGATCGAGCACCTGCGCGGCGATACGAAAGGGGAGGAGAAGTCGCACGAGACCGCAATGCGCTTTTGGAACACCAATCCGCGCGTGGAGTTTTTGATTGGCCGGAAAATTTCGCAGAAATACCGGTTCACCGAGGGCGCGGAATTCCAGCGGCGGGCGCTCGCGTTTGACGCGAATTATCTTCCCGCGAAGATTCAGCTTGCGCAGGACTTGTTGCGGCTCGGAGACGAAAGCGAAGGCTGGCGGCTGGCGGGTGAAGTCCATGAACGCGACGCCTACGATGTGGTCGCGTATAACCTCGCGACGCTGCATGACAGCATGGAAAAGTTTCGCGCCGTCACCAACAGCGATTTTGTTTTGCGCATGGGCGCGCACGAATCGCAGGTTTACGGCGAGCGAGCCCTCGCGCTGCTGCAACGGGCCAGGACCAGGTTGTGCCAGAAGTACGGCATCGAAGTCAGCAAGCCGGTCGTCGTCGAGATTTTCCCCGAACAAAACGATTTCGGAGTGCGGACTTTCGGGATGCCGGAGAATCCCGGGTTTCTGGGCGTTTGTTTCGGCAGTGTCATTACCGCCAACAGTCCGGCATCGCAAACCGGGCATCCGGCCAATTGGGAGGCGGTGCTCTGGCACGAGTTCTGTCATGTCGTTACCCTGCAGATGACGCGCAACAAAATGCCGCGCTGGCTCAGCGAGGGCATTTCGGTGTATGAAGAGAAGCGCGAAAACCCGGTTTGGGGTCAAGAGATGAACCCGCGCTATCGGGAGATGATCCTGAAGGGCGAAGTGACGCCCGTGAGCGAATTAAGCGCCGCGTTCCTTACTCCCAAGAGCGACCTCCACTTGCAGTTTGCGTATTACGAATCGTCGCTGGTGGTCGAGTTCCTGGTGCAAAGATTTGGAATGCAGGCGTTGAAGAACATTCTGATCGCATTGCGCGACGGCACGGAGATCAATGTGGCGATCGAAACGAACACGGTGCCGATGGAAAAAATGGAAAAGGAATTTGTCGCGTTCGCCCGCGAGCGCGCCGAGCAACTGGCGCCGGAGCTGGATTGGGAAAAACCAAAACCCGGAGCCTTCGCGGTGGGTGATTCCGCAGCGCTGCCCGACTGGGCGACCAGGCAAACGAAAAATTTCTGGGAGCTGACGCAGCAGGCCAAAAAGCTGATCTCCGAGAAAAAGTGGGAGGATGCCAAACGGCCGCTCAAGAAAATAATTGAACTTTATCCTTCGCAAACGGGGGCGGACAATGCCTCCAGCTTGCTGGCCGAAGTTTACCGGCGATTGAACGAAACCGAGCCGGAACGCGAGGCGCTGACCAGGCTGGCGGCTCAGGACGCGGACGCTGTCGAAGCTTTTCTTCGATTGATGGAGCTTGGCGTGTCGGCGAAGGACTGGAAGGCAGTTGCGCGGAACGCCGAGCGCTATATCGCCGTGAATCCGCTGGTGCCCGGACCATACCGTTACCTGGCCCAGGCCAGCGAAGCGCTGGAGAAACCGCCTCAGGCCATCCAGGCATACCGGGTGTTGCTGTTGCTCGATCCGCCGGATCCGGCGGAGACGAATTTTCAACTCGCGCAGTTGTTGCATCGGGCAGGTGACCCCGCCGCGAAACGCCATTTGCTGCTGGCGCTGGAGGAGGCCCCGCGTTTCCGCGAGGCCCTGCGCTTGCTCCTGGAAATGCACGGCGGCCCGCGGCCCGCCAAAGAAAACGCGGTGCCCGGCCCGGATCCGAAACCGTGAGGAAGCAGCTCCATCATGTTGTTTGGATTGCCCTGATCGGTGCCGTGGCTGGGTCAGCGATCGCGCAGCGCCAGCGAGCTCGCAACGCAAGCTATCAAACCGCGCGGGAAGCGGAGTCGAACAGCGTTGGGACACCGAACTGGACGGTCGAGAAGGGATTTCAAAAGGATGTTTTTACCTTTGTTCGGATCAAATACAGCAGTCGTGGTGGTTATGGCCGCTGGAGCGGCTATAACCGGTGGGAGATTGACTTTCCGGACAGCGATTTGAATCTTTCCTATCGCCTCCAACAACTGACCTCGCTCAAGGTTGACCCGGACACCCGCGTGATCGAGATCACCGACAAGGAACTCTTCGATTATCCGTGGATTTACATCGTCGAACCCGGCGGCCTGCAATTTACCGATGAAGAAGTTCCCATCCTGCGAGAATATCTTCTTAACGGCGGGTTTCTGATGGTTGACGATTTCTGGGGTGAAGCGGAGTGGGCAAATTTTTATCGCGAAATCAAACGCGTGTTTCCTGCCCGTGAACTGATCGAGTTGCCGCTTGACCATCCGATCTACCATTGCGTCTTTGACATCACGTCGAAGGGCCAGGTTCCAAACATCCATCTCGGTGTGCAAAGCCAGTACACCGGAGTTACCTGGGAACGGCCGGATGCAAAGGACGTTCATCATCGGGCGATCTTCGATGACAAAGGGCGAATGATGGTAATCGCCTGTCACAATACCGATAATGGCGATGGCTGGGAGCGCGAGGGCGAGAGCGATTATTATTTCCACAATTTTTCGGAAAAAATCGCTTATCCGCTCGGCATTAATATAATCTTCTACGCCATGACTCATTAACGATTTTCTCCGCGAGGATGCAACCTGCGCTGAGTCCGTTTCGTCTAGTCACCGGCGAACATGAAGGTAAAAGCATCTAAAACCAGCGCGCCAGACAACCAGATAATGAAGGAATAACGTGCAAAAAGAAGTAACTGATTCATACGCCTCCGATCAGCAGGCGGTCCAACAACTCGTCGCGGGTCGCACTCGCATTCAGTCGGAATTATCCAAGGTCATCGTCGGTCAGAAAGCGGTGATTGAACAAATTCTTATCGCTCTCTTTTCGGGAGGCCATTGCTTGATCACTGGTGCGCCCGGCCTGGCCAAGACGCTGCTGGTGAAATCGATCGCCCAGATCTTCCATTTGAAATTTCAACGAATTCAGTTTACGCCCGACTTGATGCCGGCGGACATCACTGGCACGGAGATCCTCGAAGACACGCCCGAAGGGAGACGAATGGTTTTCGTAAAGGGCCCTGTCTTTGCCAATATGATCCTCGCTGACGAAATCAACCGGACCCCTCCCAAGACGCAGGCCGCGCTGCTGGAGGCGATGCAGGAACACCAGGTCACCGCGGCCGGCGTTCGCCATCCACTGTCTGAACCGTTCTTTGTGCTCGCCACTCAGAATCCCATCGAAATGGAAGGAACTTATCCGCTGCCGGAAGCGCAACTCGATCGGTTCATGTTCAACGTCGTGATCGATTACCTGCCCGAAGACGATGAAGTCGCGGTGGTGACGCAAACCACGGCGCGGCAGCCCGTGCCGATTGAAGCGATTTTCACCGGCGAAGACATTCTGCGGTTTAGCGAAATCGTTCGCAAGGTTCCGATCGCCCAGGACGTTGTGCGTTACGCTGTGCGGTTGGCGGCGGCCTCACGGCCCCGCCAGAAAGGGACGCCCGACTACATTAACGAATGGGTGAGTTGGGGGGCGGGATTGCGCGCCGCCCAGTATCTCGTTCTCGGCGCCAAGGCGCGGGCGCTGCTTCACAACCGTGCTCACGTTACCGTCGAGGACATCCAGCAACTGGCCTCGCCGACAATGCGGCACCGGATCTTGATCAATTATCGCGCTGAAGCCGAAGGCGCGACGGTCGAGAGTGTCATCACCCGGTTGTTGGAAACGGTGAAACCCACGGTCGGCGCATGATCCCAAAGACAAGCACGCAGGGATCGAAGGCAAGTTCGTTTATCTCGCCACACGCATTGATGGCGATCAAAAACCTCGAGTTCCGCGCCCGCGTAGTCGTCGAGGGATTCTGGAACGGGCTCCATCGAAGTCCCTACCACGGGTTTTCCGTCGAGTTTACCGAGTATCGCCAATACACCCCGGGAGACGATCCGCGTTACCTGGACTGGCGGTTGTACGCGCGAAGCGATCGCTACTTCATCAAGAAGTTCGAGGACGAAACCAATCTGCGCTGCTATCTGCTGGTCGATAACAGCCGCTCGATGAGTTATAGTTCTCTCGCCTATACCAAGGCTCAGTATGCCAACACGCTAGCGGCTACCCTGGCGTATTTTCTCTACTTGCAAGGCGATGCGGTTGGTCTGCTCACTTTTGACGAACAGATTCGTGAATATCTTCCCGCGCGGCATCGCAGCGGTCATTTGCGCCATCTTATGCTCGCGCTCGAAAAGCCCGCCGCCGGAACCGCCACCGACCTCAGCGCGCCTCTAAAACGAATCGTCGAGATGGTGACTAAACGGAGTTTAATGGTGCTGATCTCGGACTTGTTGGCGCCGATCGCGGTTTTGGAAAAGAACCTCATTTCACTGACGGCGTCCGGACATGAGGTCATGTTGTTTCAGTTGCTGGATCCTGCCGAGCTGACCTTCGCCTTCAACAAAGCGTCCTTGTTTTACGATATCGAATCGGGACGCGATTTGTACATCGACCCGGTGTTGGCGCGCCGGGAGTATCTGAAAAAGTTACAGGTTCATAACAGTAACGCCGAGGCGATTTGTCAAAAGCTCGGAGTCGGATTCCAGCGTTTCGCGACTGATCAGCCGATGGAACTGGCTCTGTTTGATTTTCTGCGCGGAAGGATGCAGCGCGGGAAGAAGATCAAGCGAACGGGAATTGTCCGCGGCCGGGTATGAGTTTTCTCGCCCCATTATTTTTGCTCGGCGCGCTGGCGGTCGCCCTGCCGGTTGTCTTTCATCTGATCCGGCGAACGTCGCGCGAGAAAATGCCGTTCAGCTCGCTGATGTTCCTGCTTCCCACGCCGCCGCGGGTAACTCGCCGAAGCCGGCTGGAAAATGTATTCCTGCTCATCCTTCGTTGTCTGGTGTTGTGCCTGCTGGCCTTGGGTTTTGCGCGCCCATTTCTCCAAACGCCGGTGGTTGCCGATCCGCAATCGGCCGCCGGGAAGAAAATCGTCGTTCTCGTGGACACGAGCGCCAGCATTCGTCGGGACAATCTGTGGGCGGATGCGCGAGATCGGGTGGAAAGCGTTCTGAAAAAAACTTCTCCCGCGGATCAGGTTGCATTGTTCACCTTCGGCCGGCAGGTGAATCGCCTGGTCAATTTCGAGCAATGGCGATCGATGAATCCGGGCGAACGGGCGGCGCTGACTTCGCAGCGTTTGGCGG
>JBDTOW010000049.1:0-11186 GCA_039933075.1 Verrucomicrobiota bacterium
ATATCAATACCAACATAATATTTTTTATCGGGAGTAACAAGGCCAACATATTTCAACTGCGTGTTCAGACCGGCCAATTCCAACCGGCTGTCTCCGTTCAAATCGACGGGCTTAACCTTCGTCGGCGGGGAATTGGTGGGGACGATTTGCAGACGAGTGTCGAACGTGCCGTCGCCATGGCCGAGGTTCACTAATCCGCCGTCCCGGCCGATGCCGCTCAGAAAATCCAGCTTCCCGTCGCCGTTCCAATCCAGAATGCCGGCGAGACCGCCACTGCCGGTCGGGACCGTGTAAGGGGTTCCGAGCGTGCCATTGCCCCGGTTTAGAAACACGGTCTGGTATTCGGCGCTCACCCGCGAAACCACCACATCCAGGAACGCGTCGCCGTTCAAATCCGCCAGGCGCAGACCCAGGGGAAGCTCGCCGACGGGGTAGCACACTTCGGGAAGGAAGTTCCCTCCTGCCGCGCCGAGCAGCACCGAAAGATCATCCCGGCTTCGGTTGGCCACGATGATGTCTGGGTGGCCATCATGGTTCAAATCTCCGATCGCGATTGACTCTGGAGAACCTCCCACAGGATACGGTTGTCCCGGTTGATAGCCGCCGGTGGCTTGGCTCAGGAAGACGACCGCCTGACCGAAGTAGGTGACGACGACATCGTCCCGGAGATCGCCATTGAAGTCGCCCAGCGCCACGGCCTGAGCAAGTCCAAAAGCGTTCGTGCTGACTGGCGCTAGCTGCGTCAGCGTGCCGTCGCCAACCCCCAGAAAAAGGTCCGCCCCGCGACCGCTGCTGCTCATCGCGGCAACGTCCTTGATGCCGTCGCGGTTCAGATCGCCGAAAACGACTTTCCGCGTGTCGCCCATCGTCGGATAGTTCGTGAACGGCACGAAGCGGCCATCACCCAGCCCGCGAAGCACGGACAGTCGATTGGTTAACAGGTCAACGGTCACCGCGTCCGGGAACACGTCACCGTCGAGTTTGAAATAAGCCGCGTCCGAAAGGGAGCGCGCGCCCAAAACTGCCGATTCGGTCAGAGCCGTGAAAATTCCCCCAACCTGCCCCAGCGCCGTGAAGATCGTGTTTCCTCCTCTCGAGGCGAGATCCAAAATGCCGTCATTGTTCAAGTCCACGAGTTCACCGCCGGAATAAGACGGCACGATGATACCCGGGAACCGCAGCAGCGGCGCCGTGGGCGCGTCGGCAACTTCCGGGTTCGTGCCATTTGTGAATTCGGCCAGGTTGCTGAAGCCGTCTGCGTCTGGGTCTTCGGAGGTGTCGCCCGGATCGAGCGGATCCAGAATCTTCGGGCGCAACAGTTCATACACGTCGTGGATGCCGTCGGCGTCCACGTCCAACGGCTGAGCGATCCGCTGGTTTTCCAGGGTGTAGGAGTCGAGGCCGGCGCCGGCGGGCGGCGTCGGATCGACCAACTCGTCCGACCCGGCTGTTCCCAGTTTCATGGCGATGGGCAGGCCGGCAGTGTCCACGTTCGTGCCGCGGTACAGGAAGTAGTAGAAATTGGTGCGGGACTGGTAAGCGAGGTGAGCGGCCCCCTGATTGTCCAGGGTAAAGCTGTCAATGCGAGGCAACTCGCCAAAGGCGCCGTACTCCATACGGGTTCCGCTGCCGTAATGGAGCGGGTCGCCGACATAGGCAAAGGCTTCTCCGTCCGCGCCGGGATTTCCGACCACTTTGGCCAGCAGGCGATAGCGGAGTTCGAATGAATGTCCATCCTGGACGCCGCCGAGATCGATCGTTCCCCGGTGTTTCTCCTGGACGTATTCGGCCCCAAAGACGCCGTTGAGCGTGAGTGTCTTGTCAGGCAGGTCGCCCTCCTGGCCGACGATCCGGAACGTGGACGGCGTACCCAGGGGAACGGCCGTGCCGGCAATTTCCGCGTGGTAGAGGAAGACGGGTTGCCACCCAGGCGAGATGTCGTAAGCCCGCATTTCGAGGACGATCTCGGCGAAGGCATTGAGTTCAGCGCCGGACGGATCGCTCCCGCCCAGACGCAACACCATCGGTTTGACCTCATACCTGGGGTCCTTCTTCTTCGCGTCCTTGATGAAGCTCCGCTGCCATCGGACCGTGCCGGTTAACGTGCTGGGCGTGGCGGGATCGGTGGACGCACCTGCTCCGGCGCTGACCATCGCGTAAAGCGTGGCGTCGGCGTTGGCAAAGGCATTGGTGACGCTTAGATTGGATATTAGATAGGCTTCGACTTCCTCGGCTTCCGGCTGCGAATCGATGACGCGCCCGCTGGGGTTCTGGTGTTCGACAAGTGCCGTCATTTCCACCAGGCACAAATCGACCGCGAAGTCCGCGCCGGCCTGGTCCGCGGCGACGTCGATCTCGAGCCCGCCCTCGTGCTCGCCGATCGAGCGCAGGAGAACATTCGTGCCTCCTCCGATGTCGATGGGGTCGCTGGAAACGAAATATTTGCCACCGACCGGGACCGTAAAGACATGCTCGGGCTCGGCTTCAGTGAATGGAATCACGGCACCCGAGGTGATCGGGCGTTTGGTGTCTGCATCGCGCACGGAGACATTGGCGGGCGGGAGGGTTGCGTTTTTGAAGAAGACGTTCGTGGCGAACACGGTGAAATCGACGGAATCGATCAGCTCCACCAGATACAGTGCGTTCGTATAATCCTTATCCTCCCATAACCCGCTGCTGTGTATTACCCCGAGGTCGGTGAATTCCAAGTTCTCAAACCAGCCTGGCACCGGCCAGCGTGCGGTGCGGTCCATGATGCCGTCGCCGTTGAAATCGCCGCGCGGATAGTGAGAGGTCTCTTTCCGCGGATCGACTTTGCCATCCCGGTTCACATCGTTCTTGGGATGATCGGGAGAGCCGTTCAAGGCGTGATGGCCCTCCCCGAACAGCAGCCAATCGCGCCAGCGCCGGAAGTCGGACATATCGATAACGCCATCTCCGATGCCGCCGTCGCCATCGATGTCCTCATCCTTGTAGTCCGGGCCCGTTACGGTTTCAAAAGAACGATCTTTTGCCAGCGTAGGCGGTGGGACAAGTACCCGCTCGCTGCCGTCGAGGTAACCATCATCGATGTCGAGAAGCATCTTGAGCACCTCACGATCCCGGCCGGCAAGATTGTCGATCTCCATCACACTCGTGAAGGCGTCCACATTTGGTAGATGGCTTTGGAGCAGGGTTTTCAATTGGTGTGGGGTTAGGGTTGGATCCACGGCCAGAAGATAGCCAGCCAGGCCAGTCACGAAAGCAGTCGCCATGGAGGAGCCGTACACAGTGGCGTACCCATTGTTGATAGTCGTCGACAGAATCAGTTCTCCGGGCGCCTCGACATGACCGCCGGTATTTGAAAAGGCGCTGTGATTGCCGGAAGGGCCGTGGGAGCCCACAATCAGGATGTTGTCCACTCCCAACTCGAGGGCGGCGTAACAGGCCGCGCTGGAGAGGCTCAGCGGGATTAGATCGCGCTGATTCCCGGCCTCGCACACAAACAGTACGGAAGCCGAAGGACGTGCCAACTCCGCAAAGAAGAAGCCCTGCACGGACACTGCGGTCCGCAGTAGTGCCAATTCCAGCGAGGTGAGGGGTTTCGTCAAGTCGCCGGGCAATCCGAAGCTGAGGTTAACGACTTTGAGGTTTGGCACATTCAAGAGAATAGATCGCACAGCATCGAAAGTTGCGAAACCACTCAGTGATCCAAGAGTATAGCCGGCTAGGTCGGCAAAGGGGTTCACTCCATCGATGCCACCTTTGCCGTACTTGGCGCCAATGATCCCAGCCACAGGCAAACCATGCTCCGGTCCGAGAGGCAGCGGCGTTGTTGCCCCAAGCTGAAGTGAGAAGGCGAGATCCGTGTGTGAGGGGAACCCACCGTCTATGATGGCGGTAGCCGCGCGTCCGGTTCCTCGCTTCGTGATCGGTTCGATCCAGTTCCACATCTGCGGCACTCTGGCTTTTTCCAATCCCCAATTCCCTCCGGTTGGATTGTCTGCCGGATCCCATTGCCAACCCGACGCCCCATTGCTGTCGTCGGGAATTGCGCCGAATTGCATGAGAAGGTCAGGCGCAGCAACGGCCACAACCGTTTCGTTGGTCAGTTGCTTCGTCACCTCGAAGAGCTCCAGCACGCGGGCGGTGCGAAATCGCAACATGAGCAACGCGTTCTCCAACGCCGCATCCTTGGGGCTGCTGGCCACGATCGTGGCGCCGTATTTTGCCAGCAACGCGTTAAGCTGGCCTACGGTTGTGTTGGTCTTCAACATCACGATGGCGTCCCGTGCTGACGCGAAGAAGCCGGGAACGTCCGGGTCGTTCACCGCCGTATCCGACGGATCGGGATTATAAGGCAGGTGGGGTAGAAGTTCGGCGGCGTTGCCCGACGGATCCGCCGTCAATTGTGCCAGAAGAGGTGTGCCCCCAATCTGGCTCATGTCCAAACCAGCCAGGTCGAGGCCGTTCAGATCTACTCCGGCCAGCACGGCACCGGCTAGGTTCACTCCGAAAATGTTTGCTCCCGACAGAATGGCCCCAGACAAGTCCGCGCCGGAGAGGTTCGCGTTCGTTAGATTTGCGCCGGTCAGGTTGGCGTTCCTCAGATCAGCTCCGGAAAAATTCAACCCGCTGAGATTGCTGCCGGACAGATTCAGCCGATAGCCCAGGCGATAGAACCCGATCTCGGCGCTCTTGGGAATATCGATGGCGTGAGGAACTGAGCGAGTTGCGAGCGGGCCGCCCGCAATGGTCCCGCCAAAATTCGTCCAGTTCTTCAAATCCGAACTGCCTTCAACGTGAAATTCATAGTGGAGGAATGACGCGTTGGTAGTGACTGATTCCGAGGTCCAGGAAACTTCGACGACGTTTCCGGTATCCTTGGCGGCAAGATTCAAGTCGGCAACCTGGGCGGATGTGTCTGGCGAGCCCAAGACAAGGGCGATGAGGAAGGCGGAGATAAAAGGGTGTTTAAGCATAGAAGTTTTCACATCTTTTGAGTTTGTTTCTGTGCGCGAAATGGCCTTCAGCAAGCGCTTTGTTTTCATAAAATTCGTCCATCATTGGGTCTCGATTGCAGTGCCTTCGATCGTGCGGGAGACGCGCGAGAGGAATTGGTGTTACAGAGGAATTCTTTTTGCTACTTTTCTTGTAACAACCTTACGCGAGGTGCGTCTCCCAGAATGAGCCATGAAACGGATAATCGAACGGTCGCCGCGGCTCCCGGCGCCGGCGACTTTGGCGACTTGCTGCTCCGCGTGCGGGCCGGAGACGAGGAAGCGGGGAGGACTGTCGTGGAACGCCTTTATGGCCATGTGCGCAAGATAGTGCTCGCTCACCTGCCGCACCGCGATGACCCGGAGGACCTGATGCAGGACGTGTTTCTAAAAGTGTTCAGCCGGCTGGACCAATTCCGGGGCAAGGTGCCGTTCGAGAACTGGGTGGCGCGCGTCGCGTTATTCACTTGCATAGACCGCCTGCGGCGGCAACACGCCCGGCCCGAACTGCGCTGGGCTGATTTGACCGAAGACGAGCGGGTCCTGGTTGACAACGCCGCGCACGAACGCGATTCCAGCGAGAGTTTGCCGGAATGCGCGGCAGAATTGTTAAACAAACTGCTGGCTGGCTTGAAGCCGGAAGATCAACTGCTCATTCGCTGGCTGGACCTGGAACAAAAGAACATCGCCGAGGTCTGCGCGTTGACCGGCTGGAACAGCGGTGTCACGCGGATTCGCTCGTTCCGCGCCCGGAAGAAACTTCAGGCGCTCTATCGCCAACTGGAAAAGCAAACTTCATGACCACTAAGCAGAAGCTTCAGCGAATCGTTGCACTGGCCCGACAAGCGTCGCCGCAGGTTGACCAAACGAAATCAACCGAGGACATCAAGTTTTTCGCTCAGAGTGCGGCAAACGCGTGGTCACGCCTGCGCCATAGTCCGACACCGGCCGACTCCTTGCGCCTCTGGGAACGAGTCGGTGCGTGGTCGTTGGCCGCGGCGGCGGCGGTCGTGTTGTTCGCCGCGGCTTTCCACTCCAGCGCGGCGGCGGAGAACCCATTCGACCCCTTCGGGCCGGATGACACCGAGGAAACACTTTTCTTTTGAGGAACGCCATGAGC
Organism: Verrucomicrobiota bacterium; assembly: GCA_039933075.1. Taxonomy (GTDB): domain Bacteria; phylum Verrucomicrobiota; class Verrucomicrobiia; order Limisphaerales; family JACPZS01; genus JBDTOW01. The sequence continues at coordinate 6,100 of JBDTOW010000049.1, forward strand.
CGCCTCCGAGTGTTCAAAATCGTCGCTTGCTTCCTGCTGACCTTCGCGTTGGGAGCGCTTGCCGGCTGGCTGCTCAAGCCTTCCGCGTCTGCCGTTCCGGCTGGGCCGCGCTCCATCCCTTCCAGCCAGCGCGTCATGGAAAATCTCGACGCCCGGCTCAAGTTGACCCCGGAGCAGAAGGCAAAGCTGCAACCGCTCCTGGACGAATGGAAACGCCAGGTTGAACAATTTCCCCGGCGACCCCGCCGCCGCCGCGATTTGTTCGAACAGTATGCTCCGCGGATCCGTGAAGCGCTCGCACCCGCACAGCAAGTCGAATACGATCGGCTCGTTGCCGAGATACGCGAACGCTTTGATAAGCGGCTACGATAAAGATGCAAAGTCCCGGATGGCGAGCAGATTGCCGTCAGGCGAGAATTCAGCGCCGCCGCTGCCTCTTCCGCCCGCGCCCCCTGGGAATGCTATCAACTCCCGCCGAGTCTCGATGTCCCAAGAGAGTAACAACATTTCCATTTAAGGGAGGTCAAAAAAAGCGACTCTCTCGGGGCAATCGCACCTCACCAGGGCGTTTTCGCTTCCGCCTTCTCCGCCGCCTCAATTTCCTCCAAAGACGGGGCGCGGAAGAACCGCAGCCCTTCAGGAGAATCGGTCCACGCCCCGAGAGCGTCGCCGTCGATCGAGAATTTCACCCTTTTTCCCCAAGCTGCGCCTCCCGGGAGTGCGATCAGTTCCCTCCAACTGTCCGCGTCCCAGATTCTGAGCAACCCTTCTCCCACACTCCCGGCGGCCAGACGCTGGCCATCCGGCGAGAATTCGATGGAACTCGGCACGTTGAGGAAAGCGCGCAAGTTCGCCATGACTTGTCGAGTTCGGGTGTCCCAGACGCGGACAAAGCCCTTTGAGCTGCACACGGCCACGAGGCTGCCGTCCGGCGAAATGGCGCCTCCATAAGGAACCGGCATGGTTCCCAAATCCACCTTCGCGCCGGTAGCCAGATTTCGGAGCGAGATCTTTTCCTCGCCCGGACTAGTCGTCACGCTTTCCGGGGTAACTGCCCATTTGAGATCTGGAGCCAAACCAAAAGTGTTCAGCCTGCCCTCCGAACTGACCTCGGTGCCGTCCGGGACCTGCCAGGAAAGATTCTTCCGCGAATGGACGAGGTCCCAAATCTCCAGATTTTGTTCAGCGAGCACCGCGAGTTGCCCGTTTTGACGGTCGAACCGAATCGGCCTTGGAACTTTCTGGGCGACGGAGAATTGAGCGAATAGCTTTCCGGCTGGGATTTTCCAAACCTGGACCAACCCATTGCTCGATCCAACTGCCAGCAACCGGCCGTCCTGGGACCAACAGGAGCTGGAAAGGTCGGCGCCCAATTCCAGGCGGGTGCGCCGCTCCCGACCTCCGTAGATCTGCCATTCCACGAGTTCGTGTCGTTCCAAATCCACGGCTTGAATCGACCGGCTGTCGGAAGAAAAACACCAGTTCTCTAAGTTCGTCGCCACAAGGTTGCCTTCGATGCGTTCACGCGGGTCCGGCCCGGTGTCCCACAGGCAAACTTCTCCGTCCTTGCTGCCGCTGGCGAGGGTCTTCCCGTCGGCAAGCAGGGCCAGCGACCATACTTCGAGCTTGTGACCGCGCAAGACGCGCGGTGGGGGCACATGTATTGGGTCGCGGACATCCCACAAACGGACCGTCTGATCGCCACTAGCGGAGGCAAGCCAATTCCCGTTAGTTCCGAACACCAACGCGCTCACGAAACTGCGATGGCCCTCCAATCGCGCGAGTTCGCGGCCGGTGGCAGGTTCCCACAGCGTAACTGGACCCCCGGCCACGTTGCGGGCCCCAGAGGCGAGAATCTTGCCATCCGGAGAGAACGCAAGAGCCCAGACTTGTTGATCGTTGCGCCAGAGTTTCTTTTCCGCTCGCAGATCAAACACGCAGAGACCCCCTTTAATTCCTCCTCTCGCGACCAAACTGAGGTCGCCATTGGCGGCGAATGGTCTCCCGTAGACCGAGAGTCTGAAGCTTCCCTGCGGCAGGGGCGCTGAAGCTTCGCGTCCCTGGGGAAGCTGCCAAAGACGCACAGTCCCATCCCACTCGCTCGCCGCGAGGGTCTTCTCGTCCTGGCTGAAGGCAACCCCGTAGCATTCAGCACTCCCGGGCAGCTCTGCAACTTGATGACGCGTCTGTGGATCCCAAAGGCGGACGCCGTATTGGTTCATTCCCGAATCGAGCATGCAGCCGTAAGCCAGGACTGAACTCCTGGGCGAAAAGGCTACGACACTTCGCCCGGCTTCCCCCAGCCGCGCGATGGGCTGGCGATTGTGCAAATCCCAAATGCTGATGCTGCCCACTGCGTTTTCAGCCACCGCCAGCCACCTCCCGTCCGGGGATGCCGCGAGGGCACCGACCCAGTTCGTGACCGTAAAGCTCGAGAGCGCCGAGCTGCGGCATTGCTGCCACAAGTAACGCCATTCCCAACCGCGCAGATCTTTTTGCCCCCGCTCGGGTCGTTGGCGATTCAAGAGTTCCAGCGCCTGTCCAAGATTGCTCGCCGCCAGCGCCTGCTGCGCCAGGTTGATATCCGAGCCGTAGGCGTGTTGCCGGGCCGTCAGTTTTTCAGCCTGAGCTGCAGCTTCGGCCAGGACGGCAGCCCGGTGCGCAACACGCTCCTTGATCCACAGCCAGGTGGAGGCGCTAAAGCCGAAGAGCAGCGAAGCGGCCACCGCGCTCGACGCAGCGAAAGCCAGTTTGTTTCGCCGCACCATTCTCTCGAGCCGGTAAATATTGCTCGGCGGACGGGCGACGATGGGTTCGCTGTTCAAGTGGCGCTGGATGTCCATCGACAGGCCATTGGCGGTCTCGTAACGGCGCGCCCGGTCTTTCTCGAGACACTTCATTACGATCCAGTCCAGATCCCCGCGCAGCAGAGCCGAAAGTTTGGACGGATCGGCCTGGCGATGCTTGGCGGCTGCCGTCAATTCGCCTTCCCGCATCGTACTCAGGCGGGTGGAGGGCCGGACGGGTTCCTCCTCGCGGATGGTTCGGCGCATTTCCTCGAGCCCAGCGACAAAGAGTTCTTTGGGATCAAAAGGAGTCATGCCGGTGAGCAGTTCGTAGAGGAGCACCCCCAAACTGTAGATGTCGCTGCGAGTGTCTATGTCCAGGCTGGTCATCACCGCCTGCTCCGGACTCATGTAGGCCGGGGTGCCGATGAATTGCTCGAAAGCGGTAAATAGGGTCTTGTCCGTGAGTCGCTGGTCGGACGTGGCCTTGGCGATGCCGAAATCAATCACCTTGGGCACGGGCACCCCGTCGTTGACCGTAACCAGGATGTTGGACGGCTTGATGTCGCGATGGATGATCCCTTTCTGGTGCGCGTGCTGAACGGCCTTGCAAACTTTGATGAACAGATCGAGCCGCTCGGGCGTGGAGAAGTTGTTCTGGTCGCAGTGGTCGGTGATTTTGATCCCGCGCACCAACTCCATCACGAAGAAAGGCCGGCCGGCCTCAGTCGTGCCGGCGTCGAAAACCTTGGCGATGTTCGGATGGTCCATCAGCGCCAGCGCCTGGCGCTCAGCTTCGAAGCGGGCGATCACCTGCCGCGTATCCATACCCAACTTGATCACTTTGAGGGCGACGCGCCGGCGCACGGGCTCCTCCTGCTCGGCCATATAGACGACGCCGCAGCCGCCCTCGCCGACCTGCTGGAGCAGCTTGTAACGTCCAATTACTGTCCCTGGTCCTTCGCTGATGGGGACGACAACGGTGGCTCTGGCATTCGGCGCCTCGGGCAGGAAACCGCCGGCCTCCGCTTCGGCCCGAAGCAGCTTCTCCAACTGGCCGCGCAGCTCAGTATCGTTCCCGCACGCGCCGGCCAGAAACGCAGCCCGTTCCTCCGGTTTGAACTTCAGGGCCTCAGTGAACAGGGTCTCGACTTTTTCACGATTCGCATTCATCGAATGAATTCAGCTTTCATTCTACAGTGGCGTTGTCCGGGGCCAAAACAGCTCACTCAAACGCAATTTTTTTGCGCGACCCGATTCAGCCTTGAAACCGCAGTCGAAGCAAACAGGAGGAACGGAGCCAACAGAGCTTGGTACAGACCCGGAATCGACCGCTTTCATCGAACTCCACTGGTGGGTGAGGGCCGATTGCGATCCAGGCTGCAGACAAGTCCTTCTCTCTCCGTTTCCTCTGTTACCTCCTGTTCAAAACAATTGCTGTTTCAAGCACCAGGTTCAGCCCATCCGCTTCAGCTCGGCAAAAAGCCAGGCTCGGGCGAAAGTCCAGTGGCGCTTGGCAGTCGCCGGGGAAATGCCCAGGGCTCGGGCCGCGTCGTCGATGGACAGTCCAGCGAAATAACGGAGCTTGACCAGTTCGGCCTTTTCCGGCGACTCGGTTGCCAACCTCTCGAGCGCCTCATTCACCAGCAATAACGTGTCGTCGTCCGTGGTGGCGGCGACGTCCACCTGGCTGAGGTCGATGCGTTGCAGGCCATGCCCATGACGTTCACGTTTTCTGACCCGCGCGCGATCAATCAGGATGCGCCGCATAGCCTCGGCCGCCGCCCCAAAGAAATGCCCACGACTATTCCACGGTTGATCGCTCGACCCGCCGAGCTTAAGCCAGGCTTCGTGAACCAGTGCGGTGGCTTGCAGCGTCTGGCCTGGCGCTTCGTTCGCCATCTTGTGCGCGGCCAGTTTTCGCAGCTCCTCATAAACCAGCGGAAGCAATTCCTCTGCGGCCTTGGGGTCGCCTTGCTGGATGGCGCCGAGAATGCGAGTGACGTCGCTCATGGTTTTGGCGTTATCTTGGGCTGGTCAGTTAGATTTAGTTCAGAGAGAACCTGGTGGTGTCTTCACTGGTGGTCGACATATTCGGTGATCCAGCGAACGCCGCGACGGGTGAGCCGGAACTTCGATTCACCGACTCGTTGAAGCGTTGCACGGATTAACTTACCCTCAAAGGAGCCTCTGATCATCAGAATGCCTGGCTGTGGTTGATCGTATTCGAAGGTGGCCGCTGGCGGCGCGTCCGCCGGCTGGTCCCGTGCAAAGAGCGGAGCAGTCGTCTTGTCCTCCGGG
>JBDTOW010000050.1:0-11179 GCA_039933075.1 Verrucomicrobiota bacterium
GAGGATTCCACGATGTTGCCCCCCTGCCAAACTTGGGATAGAGCGGATCCAATCCAATCCAAATCAAAAACGCCGCGACCCCAACCAGCATGGCTTCCCAGCTAAACGCCCACCTCATCTCGGCAATCCTCGGGCGGACAATCCAGATCATCCAGGCGCCCACTAAAGTTTTCGCAAGATAAAACCAATACTTCGACGCTTCGCCAAATTGGCCCTGACAAAAGGTAAGTCCGAGAAAGATGGCAAAAGGAATCGCGCGCACCAGTGAAGGTGACAGCTCCAGTTTGTTGAGAAGGGCCTTCATGTCAAAAGCCTAGAGTATACCGCGGGTTTGCACTCGTTCGCCGCAAGCTGATTTTCCTCGTTTTGCCTCTGCTCCTGATTGTTTTACAAATTCAGCAAATTGGTTTGCCCGCTAAATTCCATGGTGACGCTCTGACGATCAACGGCCACAACCCGGGCGCCATCGACACGATCCCCAACGAAGAGCGTGCGTCCATTGATTAAAACCGACGGGTTTGTCCGCCGGAAATAAATGCCCTGTAGTTTTAACTTCGGAAAAGACGCGGGGCTTTCCGCAGTTCGATCGACTGTTGCCGGCTTCCCTGTTTCGGTAACCACGTCGGCTACAATTGCAGCGAGAACTGGCGGGGAGGACGCCGGTGTTACGACGGAAGGCGCCACAAGACCGGGCAATGGAGCCTGGACGAGGACATTCGTGCGAACCACAAGATTGGTGTTCACTTGAATGGCAGCGTGTGTTTTTTTCCCCGGAGCATTTTCGATTTGCTGGTCACTCCGCTGGGTCGCAGGTGTGAGCGCAGCGGGCTCCTGGGTAACCAACCTGTCCCTGGGCGCAGGCGCTTTGGGAGGGGATCTGTTCGCCGACCAAAAAAACCACCCGGACAGCCCACAAAGCATAATCAAAACTGGAATAAGCAGTAACGACCGCCAGGGCCCCGGACTCTCCCGGTAATCCACTGGCTGCAGCGGGACGCCGCCGTGAGCAGGCGGTGCGGACGCTGACTTCTGCTGATTGGTCCTTCGAAGAGCCTCGTTGATCAAACTCATGCGTCAATGTCTCCTTCCAATTCCTGAATTGCCCGGCCAACCATTTTGAAATCGACCCGGTCGCGCTGTTGAACATAGCCAGCCAATAAGCATTTGTCACACACCGCATTAACCAGCCGCGGAATGCCCTGGCTGTAACGGTGCACGCGCCAGATTGCTCCCGAACTGAAGTATGGCGCGCCGTTCGCCCCGGAAACCTGCAAGCGATGCTGAATATATTGGACTACTTCCGCGCGCGACAATGACTGCAGATGGTACCGCACCGTTATGCGTTGGCGCAACTGGCGAAGTCGATGATCGTTGAGCCGATCCCGCAGCTCCGGTTGGCCCATCAGAAGAATCTGCAAAAGCTTCCGATTGTCGGTTTCCAAATTGGAAAGCAATCGCACCTGTTCAAGCAGCTCGTTCGTCAGGTTCTGGGCTTCGTCGATGATGAGCACGGCAACCTTGTCCTGTTCCATCTGGCGCAGGAGAAATTCATTCAGTACTGCCACCGTCTCCAACCGGTCCAACCCAAACACCTTAAGCCCAAACTCCATCACGATCGCTTTGTTCAAAAGTTCGGCGTCGAGCACAGGATTCAAGATCAATGCGGTCGAATACTTGTCTCCCAATTCATCCAACAAAGCGCGGCAGAGCGTGGTTTTGCCCGCGCCTACCTCTCCGGTCAACTGAACAAACCCTTTCCTCTCGCGAATTCCGTACAACAGATGATTGAACGCTTCGCGGTGCTTGGCGCTGTAAAACAGGAAACGCGGGTCAGGCGTTATGTTAAACGGCGGCTCTTTCAGGCCGTAGTATTCAAGGTACACAGGTTGATTTCTGCTATCGGCAATTTTTGCCGATAAGTTGAGTCACCCCCTCCGAAGGCACGCAAAATAGGAAAAATTAGCCGATCAACCCTCGGAAACAGGACAATACAGCTCGTAAACGACGGATTAGGGCGGCCCTTCAGCCAGGAAGGGAGGAGTCCCGGATCTTCGTAGCGCCAGTTCGCCCAATACCACTTGTCTTCGATACCTCGGTATCGGAGTCGCGTTTTCTTCTGTGTGGGGAACGGATACACGAAGGCTACTCGAGCTCAAGATCTTCCGACCGAATTGGCAATCCTTTTAATCGCAGCGCACAGCACTTTTGTCTGAACCTCGCTCCCGACCGTGATTCGGAGGTAATCCCGAACCTCCGGATAGTTGAACCAGCGAACGAGGATTTTGTTCTCGCGCAACTTCTTGAGCCAAACCGGCGCTGCCAATCCCGGAGGCCGCACAAAGATAAAATTCGTCTGGCTTGGATACACAACGAAACCCGAAGCCTCAAGTTGACTGCTAAGCAGCGTTCTCGAGTTGATGACGCGGCGAAAGATTTTGCGGTAATAATCCAGATCATCGAGCGTCGCTTCGGCTGCGATCTGACCGAGCCCATTAACATTGTAGCTATCGCGAATTTTATCCAGGGAAGCGATCAACTCCGGATGCGCCACAAAATAACCGACGCGCTGAAAGCAGAGCGAATACGCCTTCGAAAACGTGCGTGACACGATGACTTGCGGATATTTCAGCGCCAATTCGAGTGCATTTTCAGCGGCGAAATCCACGTACGCTTCATCCAAAATGATAATTCCATTCTGTGCCCGGCAAAGGGTTTCGAGTTCAGCGAGCGGATAGCCCCGCCCGCTTGGAGCATTTGGAGTTGTGACATAGGTCAGGGCGGCGTGAAAATCCCACACTTTCCGCTGCCTCAGTTCGGCGGCGGTCGGCAGAGTGAAATCTTTCCTCAGTGGGACCGGGTTCGCTCGCGCGCCGTGGATCGCCGCCAAAATGGAGTAAAGCGAATAACTGGGAGCGAAATACTGGATTATGCTCTTGCTGGACTTCGCGGTTGTGTGTCCAGGCGCAACCCGGTGCGCTCCAGACGCCGCCGGTTCGACAAAGGCACGAGTTGCCAGGGCAAGTAATTCATCCGAGCCGTTGCCGACGATGATATTCTCGGCGCCACATTTGTGGAACTTTGCCAATTTCTCCCGCAAGGGTTGAGCGGTCGGATCAGGATAGAGCCTTAGACGGCCGTTCACCGCGGTCTTGACAGCTTTGAGCACTCGAGGCGATGGCGGGTACGGACTCTCGTTGGTATTGAGCTTGATTAGCCCGCTAATCTTCGGCTGTTCGCCTGGGACGTAACTATGAAGCCGCCGCACGAGCCGGCGGACAAAAGAGCGTGCGGGTCGGTTTCGAACATGCGCTTTTCTCATTGGCGCCACACACCTTTGCGCGAAGTCCGCTCCTGGTTTTCCACGCGTATCGCCGCTGATCGACCGTGCGCATCCAACCCTTCAACTTCCGCGAATTTTTGGAGAGCTCGCAAAGATTTTTTCAACGAACCGCGACTATATTCCACTATGCTGGTGCGACGTTGAAACTGGTCCACCATCAATCCGGCAAACGACGCCCCGGCTCCGCCCGTCGGCAATTCATGACTTGGCCCCGCCACGTAATCGCCCAGCACGGTCGGTGAATAGGTCCCGATGAAAATGGCGCCCGCCGTAACGATCTTCTGTGCCACGTAGGCGGGGTTCCGGGTCATCACCTCGCAATGCTCGGGCGCGAGTTGATTCACGAGAACGATCGCCTCTTCCATCGTTTTCATCTCGATCAACCATCCGTTATGGTTCAGGGCGCGACGGATAAATTCGCGCCGGGTCAGCTTCGGGAGTTGTCGCGCGATCTCGCGATCCACCGCGCCCGCCAGCTTGCGCGAAGAGGTGATCAACCAGACCCGCTCGTGCCCCGAGCCATGCTCCGCCTGGGCCAGCAGATCCGCCGCGACGAACCGGGGATCAGCCGTGTCATCCGCCAGGACGAGTACTTCGCTCGGGCCGGGCAACAGGTCGATGCCCACGTAGCCAAACAGCAGTCGCTTTGCCGCCACCACATAAGCATTGCCGGGGCCAAAAATTTTTTGCACCGGCCGAATTGTAGCTGTGCCATGCGCCATCGCCGCGATCGCCTGCGCTCCGCCCAAACGATAAATCTCCGTCGCTCCGGCCGTGTGAGCCGCAAAAAGCAGCGCCGGATTAATCTCGCCGTTCTTGGCACAGGGAGTGCAAACCACGATCTCCGGACAACCCGCGACCCGGGCCAGCGTCACCGTCATCAGCGCGGTCGACACCAACGGCGCGGTGCCACCGGGGATGTAGATTCCGACTCGCTGGAATGGATCGAACTTTTCACCGACCTTGGCCCCCTGGGAATTTCTGGCCGACCAGTTTTTGCGAATCGATTTGCGGCTGAACAATTCAACATTCCTGCTCGTGAGAGCGACGGCCGCGCGGAATTCGTCATCCGCTTTCAACGACGCGATCGATAGTTCCGCGGGTGTCACCGCCAGTTGTTGGGCGGTTAACCTCGCGCCTTCGTACCGCTCCGTGAATTCCAGCAGCGCTGCGTCACCCCGAAGGTACACAGCCTTGACGATCGCTCGCGTGCGTTCTTCGGTCGTCGGGTCGAACAAACTGGAGAGAGCCGTCAGCTTGCGCAATTGCCGTTCAAAATCATTATCGGAATAACGAATCACATTCATTCGGGCGCTGACGCTAGAAGAAGACTGTCCAAAAGTCAAAAACAGGGGCCGATCAACAAACCAAGTCAGATCTCTACATCGGCTTCAACAAACCAAGCCGCGGCGGGTTAGTGTTGCTAAGTGGATTTGCCGCAAATCCGTGTGATTCAATCTGCTCCAGCCACACGCGAATCAATTCCAAAATCTGCGCGACGTTCAGGTGTTGGTGCACCGCTGGATATTTTTTGAAATTAGCGCACGCCAGTTTCAGGAGAGCGGCGGAGGGCCGCATCCGATTTTTCTGCAGGTGCACGAAGGCTCCCGCCAATTGGATCAGACCTTTGTAAAATGCATCATTGGGGCCTTTGCGGTCGCCCAGCCAGAGTTCTTCCAGGACATCGTGCGCTTCGTAGAACAACTGCCGGTTGAAACACTCGAAATAGCCGAGGTAATGAGCATCGAGCGCATGACCCCGAAATTCTTCAATCAACGCAGCGATCTGCGCAGTCTTCCTGCTCATGGTAGAAACATACACAGGGCGCGCGGAGAGTGTCGAGGGACGAAAGCTTTTTTGCGAGGTCCTCAACCCGCAAGCATATTCAAAACTCGACATTTTTTACGACGTTCGACACTCTCGGCCTCATGCCAAGATCAGCGTTAGGCCGCGGGTTGGGCGCCCTTCTCGGGGGAAGTTCGACCACCGCGAAGCCAGCGGCAACACCGGATGCGACTATGAGGATGTCGCCGACGGCATCGATGGATTCGCACGAACGGGTCGAACGAATTCCACTTAGCCGCATCCAACCTTCCGCACTGCAACCGCGCAAAGATTTTCCCGCGGAGACACTCCGGGAGTTGGCCGATTCCATCAAGGAGCAGGGCATCATTCAACCGCTGATTGTCCGGTCGCGCGGCGATGATTTTGAGCTAATCGCGGGTGAGCGCCGCTGGCGCGCCTCGCAGATGCTCGGCCTGAATGAAGTGCCGGTCATCGTGCGGGACAGCGACGATCGGACGGTTCTCGAGCTAATGCTCATTGAAAACCTTCAGCGGGAAAACCTGAACGCGATTGAAGAAGCCCAAGGCTACGAGGAACTCGTCGAGAAATATCACCTCATACAGGAAGAGGTCGCCGTCAAAGTCGGCAAGAGTAGAACCGCGGTCGCCAATTCGCTGCGGTTGCTGAAGCTTGCGCCGGAAATCCGAAGCTACATTCGTGACGGTCGGTTGTCGGTTGGCCACGCCAAGGTAATCCTTGGTCTGGATAGCGATCACCAACAGATGCTGGCCGCTCGTCGCATCGTTAAGGCAGGCTTGAGTGTTCGGCAAACCGAAGAACTGGTCAGCCATTTTCAGAGTCGCGAGGTGTCCGGTCTCCGCGGCGGGGTTGGGAGCGCGAAAGGCGCCTTGATGCGGGACGCGCACGTTGCAGACCTGGAAAGCAAGTTGCAAGAGCGATTCGGGACAAAAGTCTCGCTGCGGTACCGCCAGGGCAAAGGCGCGCTGGAAGTGAAATTCTTCAACGACGATGACCTCGAACGCATCCTGCAGATCATGGGGCTCGAATTGGAGTGAGATCAACTCTTTCGTCGGTCGCCGCCGCTCCACCTTTGATTCTTAAATGAACACTCCTGAATTACGCGCGGATTGCGCTCAAAAGCTCCTGGCTGCCCGCGCCCAAATCAGCAGCCTGACGGCTTTCGTCGGGCTTGACGGTTTTGTCGACGAGATCGTCCACGCCGTGGACAAACGGGAGAATGCGGAATCGTTTGAGCGGCTTCCGACGATTGCCAGGCTCGCCGAGCGGCTTTCTGCCGCGGCCGGCAAAAGCACCAATATCGAACTGGTCAATCAACGCACCAAACTCGGTGGCAACGGCCCCATCATGGCCAACGCGCTGGCCCGCTTCGGAATCAAAGTCACTTACCTCGGCACGCTCGGATATCCCAACCTTCATCCGGTATTCAACGGCTTCGCTGAAGCAGCCCAGGTTAATTCCATTGCCGAACCGGGCCATACCGATGCGCTCGAATTCGAAGACGGAAAAGTGATGCTGGGCAAATCTTTTCATCTGAAGGAAGTCAACTGGGCCAATATTCAGGCGCGCTACGGACGGGAGAAATTCGCCGAGAAGTTCAGTTCCGCCGACCTCGTCGGGTTCGTCAACTGGACGATGATTCCGTACATGAGTGAAATTTGGCAATCGATTCAGGAAGAGCTTTGCCCGAAGTTCGGCGAGCGGCGGCGGATTATTTTTTTTGATTTGGCCGATCCGGAAAAACGTTCGCCCGCGGACATCTCCCGAGCGCTGGAATTGATTGCGGGATTCGAAAGATATTTTGATGTCATCCTGGGGCTGAACGAGAAAGAGGCTTATGAAATAGGGAATGTGCTTGCTCTGGACACGAATGATCGTTCAGCCGAGGGGTTAAGCGCGCTGGCCAGAGAAATCCATTGCCGTCTGGCGATCAGCACCTTGATGGTTCATCCGGTTACTTTCGCTCTGGCGGTGAGCGATGGGGCGGCGGAACTCGTGGAAGGTCCGCACGTCGCGAAGCCACTGATCACCACCGGCGCCGGAGATCACTTCAATTCGGGTTTTTGTCTCGGCAAATTACTTGAGCTGAGCAACCGGATGAGTTTGCTGACGGGAGTGGCCTCCAGCGGCTATTACGTCCGAACTGGTCATAGCCCGACCGTCGAAGAACTGGTGGGGATGTTGCGGAACTGGCCAAGGAAAAAATGAATGCGCAAGTTGAATTCATGTCGTCGACTTTCCTAATCCGGCGCGGTCGGTTGTCCTCCCTCTCCGATAATTCGGCATGATTCTTGAAGTTGTTAAATATGGCCATCCGGTCCTGCGCCAAAAAGGAAGCCGGATCGAAAAGATCACCCCAGCTATCAAGAGGCTCATTGACGACATGTTCGAAACCATGCACGCGACGCGCGGCATTGGGTTGGCCGCTCAGCAAGTTGGGCACGCCTTCCAACTCACCGTCATTGACGTCATGGAAATCACCGACCGTCCCTCCACTTTGCAGCTTAAAGGGCAGCCAGCGGACGTGCATGAATTCATGCCATTGGTGTTAATTAATCCGGAAGTCAAGGCAGTGAACGACCCGGTTTCCGGTCCCGAAGGTTGCCTGAGCTTCCCGGAAATCTATGCCGACATTTCCCGACCGGAGTCAATTGAAGTAAAGGCCATCGACCGAGACGGCAAGCGGATTGAGTTTCGCTGCGGTGGATTGCTCGCCCGCGTCGTGCAACACGAGACGGATCACTTGCACGGGATCCTTTTCATTGACCGCATGACCTGGGAGACCAAGCAGGAGCTTAAACCCCAGCTTGCCGAGTTGCAGGCGGCCACGAGGTCGACGATGAAGAAGGAAATCAGTTGAAAAAAGCATTTTTGCCGCGCAGAGCAGGGCGAGAAACGATACGTAGACGAGTAACCGGGAGAAAGATGCACCAAATATCGGCTTGAAAGTCGCTTCCACGCCCGGAGTTTTCGCCGGTTTATTGCCGCCGATAGTCGTAAAAGCCTTTATGGGCAAAGGAAATAATGCCGATAGACCTTGGAACGTTCCTGCGCATTATGTGGCGGAACACGCTCAAAGACAGCAAAGATTAGAATGTTGATGACTGGCACCGCGATTACCGAAGCACCTGGCTCCTGCCTGAAGAAGCGAATTCTGTTCGTCGATGACGAACCGATGATCTTGAAGTTGTTCGAGATCATGTTCGAGCGCTTGAGGACCGAGTGGGAAATGGATTTCGCGAATAGCGGGTTCGCGGCGGTACAGTTGATGACCAAGGCCCCGTACGATGTGATCGTCTCGGACATGCGCATGCCAAGAATGAATGGAGCGGAGCTCTTGACCGAGGTCATGAGGCGTCACCCGAAGACGGCGCGGATCATCCTTTCCGGATTTGCCGACCAGGAGATGATCATGAAATGTGTGGGGGTGACACACCAGTATTTGGCAAAACCATGCGGCCTCGAGTTACTGCGTTCGACACTGGCACGAGTTTGCGCTCTAGATCGGTGGCTCGCCGATGATAAGTTGAGAGTGGTCCTGGGACAACTGAAGACACTGCCCAGCCCGCCGGCTTTATACACCCGAATATTGGAGGAGTTGCAGTCTTCCACCGCCTCGATGCAGTCGATCGGAGAAATCATCGCGCAGGATTTCGGCCTGCTGCCGAAGCTGCTGCAGCTCGTAAATTCAGCTTTTTTCGGCATTTCTCAGCCTGTCACGAGCGCATTCGAAGCGGTACAGCTATTGGGCGTCGAAACGGTCAAATCGCTGGCCCTTTCGATTCATGTGTTCTCATGCTTCGACAATGCACATTGTCCGGATATTTCGATTGACTCTCTCTGGCGGCATAGTGTGGCGATGGCGACTTCCGCAAAAAAAATCGTTGAACTCGAACAGGGCGACCAGCAGATGGCCGAAGCTGCTTTCACCAGCGGTCTTTTGCACGATGTGGGGAAATTGCTTTTGGCGACAAGTCTGCCGGCATCCTTCCGAGAAGCGATTAGCCTGGCAAAAGCCCGACAGATCCCTTTTTGGCAGGCGGAACGGGAAATCTTTGGCGCGACCCACTCCGATGTGGGAGCCTACCTGTTCGGATTATGGGGGCTGCCTATAGCAATTGTGGAATCGGTAGCCTGGCACCATCGCCCGACGCAGGGACACCCGCTCACATTCAGCGCGCTGACGGCAGTTCATGTAGCCGACGCTTTGGAGAACGAGCGGAGTGGTTCTGTCTTTGGCGGCGTTCCGACCTCAGTCGATCTAGAATATCTGGCCGAACTGGGATTTAACGACCGCTTTAGCGTTTGGCGCAAAGTCTGTTTCGAGCCTGAGTTCCGGTCGCGGTAACACACGCCCCGCAATTTCATCACGCTGCCGTTACGGCGGCCGCCCACCCTCGAATACCAAAGTGCGATGGAGCACGCCTGGCAATACGAGCGTGACATCTCCTTAAGGGGAAATTTTATAGCTTTCCGAATCTCGTAATTCCCGTTTCCGATTTACTCAGCTTGACGCAGCGCCAGGATACCGCAAAGGATGTCGCTAGCATTGGGAAATCAACCAAAGTAATCTTTGTTAACTCCAGTCAACTTGGACGAATTGGGTAGTGCCTTGGCTGGTTTTCACCAGCGTGGCGAGAAATTGCCTTCGCTCGAACTGCTTGCGTTCAACCAGATTATCGAGCACATCCCGGAAGATATGACGGTTACCGTGGAATCGGGAATGACACTGGCGGCCTTACAGAGCGCCTTGGCCGAGCGCGGCCAATGGCTGCCAGTCGATCCGCCTCATCCCGAACGGCTCACGATCGAGTCGTTGCTAAGTCTGGATCAAAATGGCCCCCGACGCTGCGGTTACGGGACGGTTCGTGACTATCTCATCGGCCTCAAAGTTGTTCTGGCGGACGGGCGCCTGATCAAAGCCGGCGGCAAAGTGGTCAAGAATGTCGCAGGCTATGACCTGTGCAAACTCTTCGTCGGCGCGCGGGGCACTCTCGGCGTTATCGTCGAAGCCACGTTTAAACTACGGCCATTGCCCGAGGCCGAGGAGTTCGTCCAGGCGCGCTGCGAGGGTCTCCGCCCGGCGATCATTTTGATTGAAGCGGTCCTTGAATCCGAATTGGTCCCCGCTGTTCTGGACCTCCACAACATTGCGGTCCGGGATTTCCCAACGATCAGCGCTAAGGCGAACCGCACGGGCAACGTCCGCGTGGCGGTTGGCTTCGCTGGCACCCGTGAGGACGTGGAATGGCAGGTGGTCCACGCGCGTGACTTGGGACTTAGCGAACCGTCAAGTCTCGATTATGAAACAGTATTCTGGGAAGAAGGAGCCACTCCGGACCTTCACCGGGTTTCCCTCCTACCTTCGCGGCTCAGCGATACCGTGGACAGGCTTGGCGGAGTTCCTTTTGTCGCGCGCGCCGGGAGCGGCATCCTCTACTATCGTGGCGGGCCAGAATTGTCGAAGCCAAGGAATCCGACCGTGCTGGCCGGGCGGCTAAAAGACGCTTTCGATCCCAAACACATTTTACCTGACTTGCCCGCGTGAACACCGTTGAACCTGGCAACGAACAATTCCTTGATTACGAGAAATCACTGGCCTGCATCCATTGCGGGCTTTGCCTGTCTTCATGTCCAACCTACCTGGAGACAGGCAACGAAAACGATTCGCCGCGCGGCCGGATTTATTTGATGCGCGCTGTGCAGGATGGCCGGTTGCCTTTGGCCGGGGCGGCGGTGCGACATATTGATCTTTGTCTCGGATGCCGTGCGTGCGAAGCCGTTTGCCCAAGCGGCGTACAATACGGTGACCTGCTCGAACACACCCGGCAGCACATCGAACAACATTACCGGCGACCTTCATTCCAAAAATTCTTGCGACGAGTTGTTATCGAAGGAATCTTTCCTTTTACCGGGCGCCTGAAGCTGGCGCTGGTCCCGGCCAAATTTGTCAAAAAACTGGGGCTCGAACGAATCTTGCCCAAATTTGCGCGCGACGCGCTCGCGCTCATTCCC
>JBDTOW010000051.1:0-11121 GCA_039933075.1 Verrucomicrobiota bacterium
CACTGTCACTCAATTGGGCCGAATTTGGCTCAGCGGCAACAGCCTCAACCACGCCCTCAAGCTGGTCGATGCCAGCACCGGCGCTGACGTGCCCAATGGTTCGGTCTCTCTCTCGATGGCGGGGGGTTCCGCCGGTCAGTTTGTTTATGCAAACCTGCCCGGCGCGATAACCCTCGCGCCCAACACCAGCTATTATCTGGTCAGCCAGGAAACTCCGGGCGGCGACCAATGGGCTTATGACGACGCCATGGTGACGACCACCTCCGACGCGACTTGCGATGGTGCGGCGTTGAGGAGCGTCGGTAGCCCCTGGACGTTCCGACCCTATCCGCTCAAGAACACGTTTGGGCCGGTCAGTTTCAAGTATTCCGCGTCTAATCTTTCGCCCGCCGTGGCCATCACGAGCCCAGCCGATGGATCAAGCTACACCGCCCCAGCTTCTATTTCGATCGCGGCTAACGCTTCCGACAGTGACGGCACGGTGAGCAAAGTTGATTTCTTTTCCGGGGCGAATCTGCTGGCGACCGCGCCAACCAGTCCATACGCCTTCGTTTGGAACAATGTCCTTGCGGGGAACTACACGTTGATCGCCAAGGCTACCGACAATCTGGGCGCGGTCGGCAACTCGGCGGCGATCAATGTTACGGTGGCAACAGGCGGAGCTTCGACGCCGTTCGTGACAAGCTTCGTTCCAGGCAGCTCGGAAAACAACTTTAGTGGCTGGCTGGGCATGGGCTTTACCGTAGGGTCCGCCCCCATTACCGTGACTCAACTGGGCCGGCTCTGGCTCAGCGGCAATAGCCTGGTTCACGCCCTTAAGTTGGTCGATGCCACCACCCGCGCTGACGTGCCCAATGGTTCGGTCTCTCTTTCGATGGCGGGCGGTTCTGCCGGTCAGTTTGTTTATGGGATCCTGCCCGGCGCGATAACGCTATTGGCCAACACGCGCTATTATTTGGTCAGCCAGGAAACTCCTGGCGGTGACCAATGGGCTTATGACAATACCAGGGTGACGACCACCTCGGCCGCAACCTGTGACGGTCCGGCATTGAAGAATGCCAACGGCGGTTGGATCTTGCGACTCGTACCCAACACCACTTTTGTGCCGGTTAATTTCAAATAGAGGCTGAATTTCAGGCCATCGACGGTTCGGCTCCCCAATAACCAGAGGTCCTTTCGCTCAAGAATCGTCGAGGTCTGATCATTAACCTGCGGGCCAATCCGAGGGTTTCGCGGGCGCGCAAGATCGTCTGAACCGGCGCGCACTTCGAGCCTGAGTTGTCCGCATGCTTCAGTTCCTTGAAGCTCGGTGTTCTCCTCCGAGTCGGATCGATTCGTTTTTCCCTCGGTTGGATATTTTTCTGAAACTTGTCCGTCCGATGCCGGGTATTCCTAAATGAAAGGGGACGCCGGTCCCCAATGAAACAACAACCATTAACGTTTAGATATTATTATGAAGCACCTGATTCCTATCCCCGCCCTGGCCGTCATTTGCGCCGTCATTACCCTCAATGTTCACGCCGAGAACCAGTCTCCCGGATACGTTGACTTCGGGAAGTTTTCTCCGTCGGCCACAGGCGGCGAATTCGTTGAAGTGAACGTCAAAAGCAACCTGATTTCGATGGTCGCGCGGCTCACCCAGAAAGATGAGCCAGAAATCGCGCAATTGCTACGCGGCCTCCAACAGGTTCGGGTTAATGTGATCGGGCTCAATGATGAGAATCGCGCTGAAATCGAGAACCGGCTGAGAACAATCCGCGGCGAGCTCGAAACTCAGGGATGGGAAAGCATTGTGACCGCGCAGGAGAAAAACCAGGACGTCAGGATCTATCTCAAGATCCGCGGCGACGAAGCGGTGCAAGGGCTGGTCGTCACCGTCCTGGAAGGCAAGAAAGAGGCCGTGTTGATTAACATCGTTGGCGATATTAAACCGGAGAAACTTGCCGAGGTTGGCGAGCAGTTCAATATCGACCCTCTCAAAAAGATCGGCCTCAAGCTTAAGAAGCAGGCCAAGTCTGAGAAATAATTTCCAACACACCGCCCGCCGATGCAGCAGTCCATTCCCAGAATATGAAAATGTGCCTCGTCATTCTTGACGGCCAGAGGATGGTCATCGTTTCCGCCAGGAGCAACTTCGAACCGCTCATCGAAATGGCGTTAAGGCGGTCGAATAGATGCTGTAGAGGTAAATGGCTAATCCACCGAGGCCGCAAAACAATTGGGCCAAGAAAGACCGTAATCGCGAGCAAGACAGACTGCACGATGAGCAAGAGCCAACTGAGTTGGGAGAGCGTCATAGCTTGCTTACGCCCTCATTCGACTTGAAAACTCGGCCAGATGCCGGTGACGAGATAGTTCCAATGTATTGCAGAATGAATGAAATTGACCCCGAGATCACCGGAACCCGGCTCATTGTCTGAACACAAAATCCTTCGAGTTCAACAGTCCCCACAAAATGTCTTCCAGTTCCGCTCTCCTATCTGTGGCGGATTCGAGGCCGGGCAGGAGATTGCCCAGTTCCTCGTTGGTCGGCGGACGCGTGAGCGCCGTCCAGAAAAGTTCCGTGAGGATCTCCCGGTTAGACTTTCCAGTGGTCAGGAGCCGGCTCACGCGATTCTCTTTTTTGGTCAGCAGCTCGTTCACTGTCGGTCCGCTGATCATCTGAAATACCTGGGCAATATTGCATTCGCAGGATCGCTCGGTGTCAGTCGTCAACAACCGTGGCGGCTTGCCGAAAATTTCGAGAAATTGCTCCCCCTGATTTGCCCGGCGCTTGCCCTTGCTCTCCGGGCGTACCCCGGGCAATTGCGCCGCCCGCATGCCGACCGGATACCCGGCGAAGGTCAGCGGCACGCCCGCCACCTGGCTTTGGCAATCGAGCAGTTGTTCCGCGCCCAATCGACGAACGATCGGGTGCGAGAAATTGCTTTCATCGTCCCCATTGGTTTCGTTCGGTTCGGAAGCCAACTGGTACGTGCGCGAGTTCATGATGAGGCGAACGAGGTAGCGAACGTCGAATTTGTGTTTCACGAAGTCCTGCGCCAGCGCGTCGAGCAAAGCAGGATGCGACGCCGGATTGGTAGCGCGAAAGTCATCGGGTGGATCGACCAGGCCCCGCCCCATCAACTGATACCAGATGCGGTTGGCCTGGACGCGCACGAACAATCGGTTGCTCGAACTCGCGAGCCAATTTGCCAGCGCATCCAAGTCGTCTGTCCCATTGTCGTCGGATGATATTCTCGGACGCCCTGATGCCGGAAGAGATTCTGGACGCTCAGGGAACTCGCCTTTCTGAGAGTTCGCATCGGCAGACACTCCCAGGAAGCGAGGCCGCGCATCCTTGCCGGTGCGCGGATTTTTTACCGAGCCTTGGCGTGCGACGAAAACTATCTGTTCGCCATTCCATTCGTGTTCGTCGCTGGCAATCTCGCGTTTGTTCTCAATGACCTTGTAGTTCACTCGCGAGAACAGCCCGGCCCAATCGTAGTAATCGTCCTGCGTCCAGCGATCGGAAGGATGATTGTGGCACTCGGCGCATTGCAGGCGCGTGCCGAGGAAAACTTGGGCGGCCGCCCTGGCCCGCGTCGCGGGATCGCGGTGTGGGCGGTAAAAATTTGCCGCCGGGCTGCCGTAAGTGCTGCCGCGTGCCGTGATCAATTCCCGGACGAACTGATCAAGCGGTTTGTTCTCGGCGACGCTCTGGCGAATCCAGTGATAGAAATTTTGGACGCCCTTCTGGTCGAGCGAATGAGCTTCGACGCGCAGCAAGTCAGCCCATTTCAACGCCCAAAAGTCCACGAACTCCGGCCGCTCGAGCAAGCGATCGATAAGTTGTGACCGTTTGGCCAGCGTTTGTCTTGCGGTAGCAGCCGGCGTGAGCCGGCTCTGATTTCCCTTTCCGCCCGCGAAGTGCGAAGTCGATGCGGAATCAGGTCGGCTTCCGCTGTGAGATTGGTTGACAAACGCGCGCGCTTCTTCCGCGGTGGGCAGGAGCCCAAGCAAATCGAGATAAGCCCGGCGCACGAACGCTTCGTCGGAACATAGCTCGGACGGGTTCATGCGGAGGGTGCGCAACTTTGCGAAGATCTGGTCGTCGATGTAGCTGTGGCCAGGCACTTTCTTCCACACGAAGTCGGAACGTTTCGGCACGAAGGCCAGACGCACTGGCTCCTGGCACTGTAGATAGCGCACCAGCACCGTGGTTTCCGCCAAGCCGGGCCGGCCTTGCCGCTGGACCAGCCCATCGTGCGACACTTGGGCCAGACTATTGACCGATTCATAGACTGCCAGCGAAGTAACGTCACGCGTTGTACCGTCAGAAAATTTCGCCCGGACTTGCAACTGCACTCGGTCATCGGGTTCGACCAATACTTGATCCTGCGGCGTAACTTCGAGCTGCTGCAATTTCGGTGCGGTACCCAAGTCGTTCGGCATGCCGTCGGTAATCCAGCGACGCAGGATTTCGTATTCCTGGGAACCCTTCTTAAAACGCAAACCGCCCTCGTGCGCGAGCTGTGTGGTGGGTTTGAGCAAAATCAAGCTTTGCTCTGGCTCGAGCGGACTCACTCGCCGGGAAAACAAATCCCGCGTCAAGGAAAGATGATCGAGGTCCGGATCCTGGCCGCGCAGCGAGAGCTTGAAGTCGCCCTTGCCGTTTTTGTTGCCGTGGCAAGTCCCTGCGCTGCAGCCCGCCTTCGACAACACCGCCATAACATCATTCCGGAACGACACCTCTGTCTCGAGTGCGGATTGCGCCGAAGCAAGGCTCAAGCCGAGCAAAAACGTGAGAACCCAACCGACAACTCGGATCCCCCCCATGAACCAAAAGGTAGTGCGAGCAGTCTTCCGCGGGCCGGCTCCTGCAACCGTATTTTCTGGCAGGGCGAACGGCGGCGCGCGCAGGGTGACGCGCCCCACTGCCGTTGAATTGAGAAAATACAGAGCGGAGAAGGCGCAGACTTCTCCCTCTCTTCCATCGGATGGAGGAGAGGGCTGGGGAGAGGAGGATGAGCGGTTTTGTTGAAGTTGAAGATTCCCCTCTCCCCGCTCGTTTCTCGCGGAGAGAGGGAGAAGATTCGCTACCGACGAATTTCCTGATTCAATGGCAGCGGTGACGCGGCCTATCTCGCTCAAGCGGTTCATGGCTCCGATGCGCTTCCAATGTTGGACCTCGAATCTTCCCAGGGAACTGGAGACACACCTGTCGCATCTGGCCGCGGTTCGCTCAGCCGGCGTCCATCGTCGTTTCCGACGACTCAGCCCGTGCGCACAGATTTGGCTGCTGGTAAGCTGCATCATTCCTCAGGCAAACGAATAAATGCTGACTTTAGTTCGAGGAGCGCCAATTGCCAGTTTGAAGTTTGCCCCGTCGCTGACCGCAGGTTTCATCCATCTTTGCATCGGGAAAGTTTATGCTACCTTATAATCAGCATTACACGGGGTAAACCGCCCGGGCCAAGGGGGCCGAGTGTAAAACGAGGAAAGCGTCGATGACACCGCTGGAAGCACAGAGCGAGGCATCGGGAAACCGCCGTCAGACTGCACTGATCGTGGAAGGTGGAGCAATGCGGGGAGCGTGGGCTGCCGGGGTGTTGGCTTTCCTCCACGAACGCAGTGAGCGCCAGTATGATTTAGTGTACGCAGCCTCCTCTGGGGCATGCTCAGCGGCCTACTTCGTGGCGGGGATGTGGGAACCAGGGTTAACCATCTGGCGGGAATATGCCTCCAAAGTCGTTCGTAAGACGAATTTCCTCCGCCGGAAGCCCATCATCGACCTGGCCTACCTGGTGGATTATGTTTTTAAAGAACGAATTCCTCTCTCAGTGGAAGCACTGCAAAAGTCGCCCACGCGTTTCTACATCGTGCTGACCGACTGCGATACTGGCGAGCCGATCTATTTCCATGCGCGGGATAAGCGGATCTTCGAGGCCTTGCGGGCCACGTCATCGATGGCCCTGGCCACTCGAGGATTTGAGCTCGTGGACGGCCATCCGTATGCCGACGGAGGTGTTTCTGACTTGATTCCGATTCGGCGTGCGCTGGAAGATGGCGCGACCGATATCACCGTGGTCCTGACGCATAGCACCGATATTCGCCTCAAGCCAATGCCTGCCTTTTTGGGCCGCCTCGCTTATCCTCAATACCCGGCTGTGGCATCGGCTTGGACAGCTCGGCAACACGTTAGATTTAACGACGCCATGGAGCTGATAACCAAGCCCCCTCAAGGTGTGCGAATTCGTGTCTTTAGTCCCATCAAACCAATGCGAGTCAGCGCGCTCACGGGAGCGAACGACCGAATCCAGGCAGCGGTTAGTCTGGGCCGCGAAGAAGCAATGCAACAAATTGCGGTGCCAGTCCATTGCCAGGATCCCGAATCGCTTGTGGTGACAGCTTTCCCTGATAAAGGGATTGTACCTGTCGAATAAAGGTTCTACTTCCTCGCCGTCTCGTAATTTTTGGCGGCCTCGGCCCAATTCACAACGTTCCACCAGGCCTTGAGATAATCCGGTCGCCGGTTCTGATATTTGAGATAGTAAGCGTGCTCCCAGACATCGCAGCCGAGTACGGGTTTGCCTTCGCAGCCGGCAATCGCTTTTCCCATGATCGGATTGTCCTGGTTGGCGGTGGAAACAATCTCGAGCTTGCCGCCGTTCACCACCAGCCAGGCCCAGCCGCTGCCGAAGCGGCCCACGCCCGCCGCTTCGAATTTTTCCTTGAAGGCCTCGAAGCTGCCGAAGGCGGCTTTGATATCATCGGCCAGTTGTCCAGTCGGCGCGCCGCCGTTTTTTGGGCCCATGAGTTTCCAGAACATTGAATGATTGCAATGTCCCCCGCCGTTGTTCCGTACTGGCGTGCGAATGTTTTCCGGCACCGAACTCAAATCACTGATCAACGCTTCGATCGATTTGGCCTCTAAAGCCGCGTTGCCGGCAATCGCCTTGTTCACATTGGTTACATACGCGTTGTGATGTTTGCCGTGATGGATTTCCATCGTCGTGGTGTCAATGTGAGGTTCCAGAGCGTCTTTGGGATATGGTAGAGGAGGTAATTCGTAAGCCATAAATATTGTTCGTTGATGTTTTTTGTTGGTTTATTTCCGAGCAACAATGCTAACCGTCTTGCCGTTGACGAGACCAGATTAGCAAACGATCCAGTGATGCACAAGGCTGCACATGATCCCAGAACAAGTTGCTCATTCATACCGCAGCGCCACCAGCGGATCGACTTTCGTCGCGCGGCGCGCCGGGATGGAGCAAGCCAACAACGCAACCGCGGAGAGCAAGATCGAAACGCCCAGGAAACTGATCGGGTCCGCCGCGCTCACGCCGAAAAGCAGGCTGGACATGACCCGCGTCAAAGCGAACGCGGCCAACAGGCCAATCCCCACACCCAGTAATGCGAGCGTCATCCCTTGCCGCACTACCAGCTTGAGCACGTCGCCGCGCTGCGCGCCCAGCGCCATGCGAATGCCGATCTCGCTCGTGCGCTGTGTGACCGAATAGGACATCACTCCATAAATTCCCACGGCCGCCAGCACCAGAGCGAGCAGGGCGAAGCCGCCGAGCAACAGTGTCCGGAACCGCGGTTGGGAAACGGACTCGACCACGATCTGGTCCATGCTCTTGACGTCGGTAACTGGTTGGTCTTTGTCGATCTCGCGGATCGCGTTCTTCACCGAATTGGCAATTGCCAATGGATCGGTGGCGTTTTGCACGACGACACAAGCGCTTGGCCACGGGCTCTGGGCGTGGGGCACATAAAGTTCCGGGCTCGGCTCCTTTTCGCCGAGGCCGGAGACTTTTACGTCGCCAATGATTCCTATAATTTCCCACGCAACTGGGGCCCCAGCTCCGGTTTGCCGGAAATCAACGCTTCGACGAGCAACCGTTTTCCGATCGGATTCTCCTTGGGAAAAAATCGGCGCACCATCGTCTCGTTGATAATTGCGACCGGAGTCGTCGCGGCGATGTCCTGGTCGGTTAAACTGCGTCCTTTGATCACGGGAATTCCCAGGGCGCGAAAATAATGCGGACCAATCATTTGAAAATGCGCGCCGGAACGCTCCGAGGCATTTTGCGGCGGGTGGCCCTCGATGGAAAACGGCATGCCGAACTCCCAGCCCTGGAGCGGAAGCGCCGAAGACACCGCCGCTTGTTTCACTCCGGGCAACGCTGCGATCTTTTCGAGCGCTTGCTGATAGAATGCGGTGACTTGCGCGCCCGCTGGATATTTCGGCCGTGGCAGCGCCAGATGCATTGTTAAAACGTTGCGAGGTTGAAAGCCGGGATTGACTTGTTGCATACGAAGAAAACTGTGAACCAACAAACCAGCGCCGACCAAAAGCACCAGTGCGAGGGCGACTTCGGACACGACCAACAGGCTGCGAAAACGATGTCGCCGGAAGCTCACGGTGGAACTACGGCCGCCGTCTTTGAGGGATTCGTTCAGGTTCGGGTTGGAAGCCTGCCACGCGGGGACCGACCCAAAAAGCGTGCCCGTGATCAAGGCGATTCCCAAAGTGAATAGCAGAATCCGATGATCGATGGTGATCTGCGCTCCGGCCGGAAGAGTGAATGGAGGCATGAACGCGATGAGGAGTTTATCACCCCATAGCCAAGCGCCAGCCCCAACACGCCGCCGAGAATCCCGAGCAAGATGCTTTCGGTGAGAAACTATCCCAGCAAACGCCAGCGTCCGGCGCCCAGCGCGCTGCGGATTGCGACCTCCTTTTGCCGCGCAGCGCCGCGGGCGAGCGTCAGGTTGGCAATGTTGGCGCAGGCGATCAACAGGACGAAGCACACTGTGCCGAGCAGCACGAAAAGTGTCTGTCGAAGTTGAGCCCCGACAATTTGTTCGCGCAACAGATCGATCTTGACGCCCCAACCTTTGTTTGTCGTCGGATATTCCTTGCTGATGTTGGCGCCGATGGTGTCCATGGCGGCCTGGGCTTGCTGGCGCGTGATGCCCGGTTTGAGGCGGGCGTACACCTGGAGAAAGTGACCATGAGCAAGCGATCCGGGTCAGGATAGGGCAGGGGCTTGAGCAGAACGGCATCGACGACGCTGAAGATCGCTGTGTTCGCCCCGATGCCGAGCCAGGCAAAGCGCTGCGATCGTGGTAAACCCAGGGCTCTTGCGCAGCATTCGGAGTTCGTGCCGAAGGTTTCGAATCAGTGTTTCCACTTTACCGCGAGTCCCAAACTCGATTTACAACTTCCGCAGATGGATCGTTCCGCCGCTGGTTTTCAGCACGAGCGATTTGCCGCCACCATTGAGCTTACCTTTGAGTGAGCTGCGCCTATGCTTGCCGACTGTCGTGACCGGCAGGTCCGTTTTGACCCCGCCACCGGCCACTGCGCTTATGTCCCACGCCGCCTTGTCGTTCAACTGCACCGAGATATTGCCTCCCGACGTTTGGAGCCTTGAATCGCCCGTAGGTAATTCGGCGAGCGCCGCCGAGATTGAGCCCCCGGAAGTTGAGGCTTCCAGCCCAGTTTCAGATTGCCGCCAGATGTTCGCACCTTGACCTCACCGTTCAGGTCGTCCACGGTGATGTTTCCACCAGACGTTTTTAAATCGACATTAAACCTGCCGGGAACCGAAATTACATATCGTAATTGAAGACGGTTGCGGTCGTTATTCCAGGCGTTGGAAATTCCTTGCTTCCCTTTGGATCGGACGGTCACGGTGTTGCCCTCCTGTTCGATATTGACATTGTGATCATCCAAAACTTCCCGTGCATGCGCGTTGATGAACCCGGTAATCCTCCGGAAGACCTCAACCTGAACGGCCGAGTCCTGGGTGGTCTTGACTTCGATCGAGCCACGGTCGGCGTCCACGACCAGGTTTCCGCCGGGCGAAACGGCAAGGGTCTTTTTGACGTTGCCTTCGACCATGGCGGGCGCGTTGTGAATTCCGAGCGTCAACAGACAGGCAAACGCCAGGAGAATACGACCGTGGCGGTCCAACCGGGAGATTAATGTTTTCATGGCTTTGTGTTTTTGGCGTGGTTGCCAAAGTTGATAGACTGCCGCACGTGTGAGCCGTGGGACCCGTTACCCAATTACCAGTATGCTCTCCCTACCTCCTACCACTAGGCGAGCCGGCGCTTGAACGAATTGCTGCGAATACGTTCGAGAATGTTCGCGGTAATTCTCTGGGCGCGCGGGTCCGGCCCCTGCGGAGTCGCGTAAACCTTTGGCCGAATATAACCCGGCGGCTCGGCCAGGCCGTCAGCCCACCAGCAAGTCGACGCGTTGAAGACGAAATTTCCCCTCGATCCCGGATAGATAGTCGCGGTGTAAACTCCCGGCGTACTCCCATTTTGGGTCGTGCCGGTGGCCACGATTTCCAAGCCGGGAATCGGCGCCGGATCGCCATGCCATTCCCAACCCACTAAGCCGGGTATGCCGTCCCCTTTCTTCATGGCAGTGCCTTCAAACAACCAGTGGTTCGGCTGAGTGCAGATCCAGTCGGCCCCGCCGGTGATGGGCGAGACGCTCCGCGCGCCGACCAGCGTATTTGCGTTTGGGCTGACATGGGGCAGCAAACCCATCGCGGGAAAACGTTTGATCTCGGCGTCGTCTTTGGGACCGTAGAAATCGGTTCGCGAAAAAATTCGGTGCGGAACACCTCGCGAACCGCTCTGCAATTCGATCCGTCCGCAACACGTATTCCCGGAGAAGAAAGCGACATTGAGCCCGGCATCGACTGCCGCCTTCAATTGATTAAACATTTCGATCGAGTAATACTCGTCATGGCCAATCGATAACAAGCCTTTGGCCCGAAGCAGGCTGTGCGGATCTGCGTGCAGGTCGAGGTTCGAAATGTAACTCACATCATAGCCTTGGGCTTCGATCCAGTACGCCAGCGGGAACTCCCAGAGAAACCATTCGCCTGATCCGGTCGAAAGCGGTGCATCGAGGATCTGGCAATATTTCCCGTAGGGTCGATCAAAACTGACATCGACATTCGGCCCCCAATACCATTGATCTTTGCCATCGTCATACAGCGAGAACTGGCTGGGCCAGCGATTGTATGCCTGCCAGGTGGTGTCGGAACACTGAAACAGAAAATCCGCCGGCCGATCGTCGCGCACGATGAAAATAAGATAACTCTGCAG
>JBDTOW010000052.1:0-11089 GCA_039933075.1 Verrucomicrobiota bacterium
GATTCATTTGTCATTGCGACCGAAGAAACCGCATGAAAAGCATCTCAGGGCAACCGCAAACACCCCCGGAAACAGTCAGGGACAAGGCGCAATGTCCGGTGTCAAGCAAGGGTGAGTTCTAACCAGAGATGAACACGGATAAACGTCTTTTTCATGGGGTGGGGTCGGTTGCTACAACCGCAGCAGTCACGCAACGAATTGCGCGTGGAACACATCGACACAGGTTAGACTTCGAGCGCGTGCGGCGGGGCTGTGCCACGTATGTGTTTAGCACACAGGTTCGGTCTCGTAGCGCAGATTTGTAATCTGCCGTATCGCCGATTTGTAATCGGCAGAGCGTTCGAAAGTTCGAGCGTACGGGCACTTGCGGACGTGCAGCAGAATCCAATTCTGCGCGACGCCAAACCCCATACTGCGCCACGGTCGCGCTTTCCCAGTGATCCATGGCGGGGTGTCCAGCTACGGGCCATAAGTTCCGAGCGGCTGATTCGTACTGGCAGTCGAAATCGCATTTCCATAAACTCGCGTCGCAATGCCAACAATTATTTCAACTCCCACCCGCATCACGGCGGCAGGCAACAAACCGAAAATCATCGAAGAATTCATCGGGCGGATAAACTCCGGTGAAGCGCGACTCAGCATTGCGCACATGCGAAGTCCGGGCGGTTGGGTCGAACCGGGCCAAACACCGGAATTCGACGAGTTCACCCTCGTGCTCCAAGGCGTGCTTCGGGTCACGCACAAAGTGGTACGCTCGATGTGCCCGCAGGCGAAGCCGTCATCGCGCACGCCGGCGAGTGGGTCCAATACAACACGCCTCATCCTGACGGTGCGGGAATGGCCGCCAGGCGGCAGTTTGCAGGATCGCAAGCCTGGTGCAATTCCAGCACGGCATTCCACGTCTCGCACAAAACGCTGATTGGTTTCTTCATTCTGCATCCATCCTTCTGCCTTCGTTTACGCGTCCATGATGCAGCCTGACGGTTGTTGAAGCCGACAACACTTCGTCCCGGTCAGCCTCGTATGGCTTGGTCCTGGTGACCAGGCTCGGGATGCTAACGATCGGGCTTGGGTTGACTATTCGCGGAGGCAACGGCAGGATTCGTGAAAGGGGCCTGCCGTTGGTCAACGGAGTGGCTGATTGGTGCGGACTTGGCGAGCCAAATATCAACCTCGTTGACACAGGCGTGGCCAATCAAGCCGAGTGAACTGATCTGAACAATGGCACTATGAACACAGCAAAGAGAAACGCTTTTACTCTGATCGAACTGCTCGTTGTGATCGCCATTATTGCGATCCTCGCCTCGATGTTGCTGCCCGCTCTGTCACGGGCGAAAACCAAGGCGCAGGCGATCAAATGCGCGAGCAATCTCAAGCAGCTCACGCTGGCAAATTTCATGTACCTCAACGACCTCGGCAAAGGTTGGCCGTGGGATCTCTACAACGACGATTGGGTGGAGGCGCTGATGAAGAACTATTCTTCAAGTCACCAAGTCCGATTCTGTCCATCCGCGCCACCACCGCCTCGGGGCAAGCGTGTTGATCCGGTTTACGGTACCGTTTACCAAAGCTGGATCAACCCGTGGGGCAAATCGGCCAACCCCACCAACTTTAATCAGGCCAGTTATGGCTACAATGGCTGGATGTACGCAGGCAGTTGGCCTGATGACTTCGTGCCCGGGATGCCGAAGGCGCAGAATGCCGCCTACCGCTCCGAGACAGAGATTGTGAATTCAGCGCAAACCCCCGTGATCTATGACGCCATCTGGGTGAACGCCTGGCCGCTGGCCAAAGACAAGCCCCCAAAAGATCTCCAGAGAGGCGACCCTGGTCGCACCGCCATGATGGGCCGGCTTACCATCCCGCGCCATAGCTATGGCGGTTCGGCGCCACGTAATTTCGATCCAAAGGATACGCTTCCTGGCGCCATCAATATGGCTTGTTACGATGGCCATACTGAACTGGCAAAACTGGAAAAGCTCTGGTCGTTCTACTGGCACAAGGGCTACGAACCTCCCCCCGTCCGGCCCGGTCGTTAGCAGTTCCGGCGCTGCGTCGCCTCTCCGAAATAGGCAACACCCGGCGACCCGCCGGATTCACTCTGGTTGGACTGCACACTCTGCACACTTGGCACGCGGAGGCCGCGCTTGACGGTGCCGCGGAGCTGGGAGCACTCTTGCGCAAGTGAATCGCTTGCCATTAATCCTGTTGATCTCGATAGCTATTTCCATCCTAACGGCGTGCCTCTCGCCAGAGCATGTCAAGTTTGAGAGCAAAGTTCGGGAATGGGTTCCGCTTGGCACAGACGCATCCGATGCCCAACGAACCATGGAACGGCACGGTTTCGAGTGTCATCTCATCACCACGAACAACGTGTTCAATTCGCGCGGATTTGATTACCTCGACTGCGAGATGATACAGGTGATGTTCCATGATTGGAATGCGCGGTTAATCCTTCAAGATGGGAAAGTCTCAGCGTACGGTCTCATTCGCGCTAATTGAACTTCTCGCGTGTGCGGGGCCATCTATCAATGTCAGGAATCGCGGCGGCGACCGCGAGCCCATCTTCAAGGATGACGCTGGTTACAGAATCACATATTGCACGCCCGTTTACCAAATCCACCTTGACTTGAAATCCTCGGATCCATCTAATCCGAACGTTTTCCGCGATCCGCCCGGAAGATCACCGAATCTGCCAATCGTAAACATCATCATCCTCATGCATCTTCGATCGCTTGTTTTTACGCGTCATACCCGTGTAGTTGCCGCGATCTGCTGTGGATTGCTTGGGTGGTTGATTGCTCCGCAAGGGGCCTTGGCCCAGTCCAGCACGCCTCCCATCATCACGCGGCAACCTGTGGGCGGCATTGCCGGTATCGGTGAAAACTTCGCATTTGATGTCGTCGCAGCGGGCACGGCGCCGCTCAATTACCAATGGTTCTTTAACGGATTGACGGTGGCGGGAGGGACTGCTTCCAGGCTACTGCTGACGAATGTGAATGTCTCGCAGTCCGGCAACTATTCCGTAACGGTGAGCAATATTTCGGGAAGCGTGACCAGCTTGAACGCCGTTCTGGCGGTGCAGACGCAGGTCCCGCGCCGCCTCGGAACCAGTCGAATTCTGCAGCTCGGGTCCCAGGTGGGCGTGCCCATCATTCTGCGCGCGAACGGACAGGAGAATACGATCTCGTTCTCCTTGCGTTATGATACTAATGCCTATTCGAACCCGGCGTTCCTCACCATCTACACCAATGCGGTCCTCGACCTCACCCTCACCAAGCCCGGGGTGGCCGGGCTGGCGCTCACTCTCCCGGCCGAAGATACGTTCCGTGCCGGCTATCGGTTGATCGGGATCATGCGTTTCGACCTTGCGGCCGGTTACGGTTCATTGCAAGGCGGACTGGCCTTCGCCACGAATCCCGTTCCCATTGCGGCCCTGGGTCCCGGGGCCGTACCGTTACAGATATCCGCCAGCATTCAACCGGAGCGTGTGCTATCCACGAGCAGTGCGCAGCTTAATGCTCAGTCAGGTCTCTTTGAACAACAGATGATCATCGGCAATCCCAGCGCAGCGGTCATGACCAACCTCAACATCGCGGTCTATGGTCTGGGCGCGGATTCACACAGCAACGCGATTACGTTTTTCAATGCCCAGAAGAGCCTGACGACGTGCCCGCTGAATGATTGCACGGTCTACGTCGAGTGTGATTGCAGTTGTGACTTCTACGATCCGTTTTGGGGATTCTGCTACGATTATGCGTATTGCAGCGACAACGACTGCAACACTTATGTCACGGGCACAACCGTTTCGACTCCCTATGCCCAGATAAACTACCTTCTGCCGGGTGAGTCGCGGCAAGTGACGCTGGAGTTCTATGTTACGGACCATCTTACGGTTCCGAGGCCGCTATACTCCGTTACCCTGGCCGATCCGCTCCTGAGCGTGGTGTCGCCAAACTCCACGCCACTGACGATTACCGCGAGCCGTTACACCGCTGACCACGTCTTCCTCGTCGAATTTACGACGGACCTCGGCGGCATCTATTACGTTCAATACGCCAGAACTCCCGAAGAACTGGCGGCAAGTGGCTACCAGGGAAAAATCGCTCTCCCGTCAGTCAAGGGCACCGGCAGCAGCGTTCAATGGATCGATAATGGCCCGCCCAAAACCGAGAGCCGGCCGGTAGACGGCGCCCGATTTTACCGCGTTCTGCGAGCCCCGTAATAATACTTACACGCCTCTGACTTATGAAGCATGCTTCCCTTCGTTTTCGCTCCGCGTTCAGGGCTTTTGTTATCTCCGGTCTGGCTGCTCAAGGAGCTGTACGGGCCCAGGACCTCGACGTCGCTAACACGTCCGGCTGGTTCGTCCGGGTTGGTGCGGTGGCTCGTTTCAACGTCAAGGCCAGCATCACTGCCATCCCACGGCCAACGGGGTCCGGAATCTACGACGACGGCTTCGTGCTTCCCGACAGCGGCGGGACCGCGAGCGGCACAACGTGGAACTGGGGTTACAACGCCGCCAGCCAGATTGAAGATGGCCAGCTTGTGCTCAAACGATTTAATGATGTGCCTTCCTTCGGCCAGCAGGATGTCAACGTCAGCAATCCCCTCCTCGGTGGAGAAATCACGGGAGGCTACCAGTTCTCAGAGTTTCAGATGAGGAAGAAGTCCGCCCGGTTTGGCGTCGAGTTGGGAGCTGGCTATTTCACGTTTTCGGAGGAGATGAACTTCGCTCCGGTCGGCACGGCCAGCCACACGACCGCCACCTACGGGATTGGTGGCATCCTCCCGCCAATCGCGCCCTACGCGGGCACCGCTACCGGACCGGGTCCGTTGATTAACCTCAATCCTGGAAGTAGCACCGACGTGCGGGATAATCCAGGCGGCACCACCACCAGTTTTCAAGGAAACCTCGAGGCCCATCTCTACAACCTCCGGATTGGACCGACACTGGAGGTTGATCTCAGCAAGCGTCTGAGTGTCGTCGTTGGCGCTGGCTATGCGCCGGTTTATGCCGACGCCCGGCTCGAGTATGCCGAGGCTGTTACATTCAGCAATCCGGCTGTGCCCGTTCTCGCGCCGATCCGAGCGGATCTTGGCGAAAGCAAATGGCGTCTTGGCTTCTATGGCGAGATTCATTTGAATTTTCGCATCACCAACCATATCGACGCGTTTGTCGGCGGTGACTTCCAATACAACAGCGACTTCACATTCGGAGATTCGGGACACCAGGTAAAACTCGATTTGGGCGCGACCTATGGCACCAAAATCGGGATGACCTTCCGATTCTAAGTGCGGATGTCCAGCCGACAAGTTCGTCTGCCCCGCGCAACGCAAGAGAGGATGGACCGAGCGGGTACGGAGCATCTCCATGAACGCCTTTTCCGGGTTTCCAAGCGCCACGGACGACCCTTCGAGTTTCGGTCGCAAGGCCAGTTACGTGTTCCACGATCGTCCTAAACTTGTCCTGAACTTTGACATTGTCGTTGCTGCGTGTCACACTTCAGGACAATTAGCTGACGCAGGGCCGGAAACTCAGTATCAATGCGTACGTATATTTGGGCCTTGCTGCCTTTGTTCCTTGGGGGTTGTTCGTTCACTCGAGTAAATAATTATCGCACCACTTACTATTCTACGAGCGTAGAAAACCGTAGACCGGAACGAGCGCGTGAGGTTGCCGCGGCCCCTGTTGCGCCATCGGTCAACTCGCCCACTATTCAGAATACGCCGCCCAATTTGCCGGATCGGGAAGGAAAGCCTTTCGCCAAACCAGAAGTTAACCACCGAGTAATTCTTGATCTGTCACAGATCGAACGGTTGAAACCCGACCCGCGTCCGAATGCCGACCTTTACGAGAAGATCAACGTGCAACTGAAAGTCATCAAAGAGATGGTTGCAGCCAATCTCAAATTTTGGGAATTGTCACTCAAAGCGGAGAATCCTCCGCTTAGAATGAAGTCGAACACCTACGCATTTATTGTGTTCGGTGTGCTGCTTCTGGGGTATGTCGTAGCAACCGCATCTATATTCGTTTTGCTGAAGAAGCTTTATTCCAGGTTTCCAACCGTTCAAACTCGTTAACCTTGAGGCCATGAACCAAACTCTGCGACCATAGTGGGTGAAAGCTCATATTTCCGCGTCGAGCTGGGTGCCCGGCTTCCCCTGCAACAACTTCTCTCGCACCTTTACGTCCTCGTACCCGTCCTGGACAACGACAAGCATTATTGGGTAGGCGATGAGGAAGTGGAAAAGCTGCTCCGTCATGGCGAAGGCTGGCTCGCGTCGCGCCCGGAGCGCGAAGCCATCACGCGCCGCTATCTCAAACACCAGCGCAGCCTGGTGGACGACGCTCTCGATCAACTCACGGACGAAAGCGAACCAAACCCCGATCTGGTCGCCGAGGCCAAGGCCCAGGAGGAGGAAACGATTGAGAGAAGCATCAGCCTCAACGAGCAGCGCCTCGGTTCGGTGCTGGCGGCATTGAAAGGCGCGGGCGCGGCACGCGTGCTCGACCTGGGCTGCGGCGAAGGCCGGTTGCTTCAGGCGTTGCTCAAGGAAAAGCAGTTCACCGAAATCGTCGGCATGGACGTCTCGCATCGCGCGCTCGAAATTGCGAGCGATCGATTGCACTACGATCGTTTGCCGCCCGTTCAGAAAGAGCGTCTCCGCTTGCTGCATGGTTCGCTCATTTACCGCGACCAAAGGATGCTTATTTCCTTTTCCGTGCAGGCGTACCTGCCGGGGTCGATCGGTGTGCAACTCAGTCCACCGCACTTGCAGTGCTTCACTCACACGCGCTCCGGTGTTGTAAAGGAATAGGAGCAGAGCGGCATCCCGGAGGCCGCGGGGGCCGCGGAGATCGACTTGATCCAGAACCAACCGAAACTGGTCCGCTTCCAGGTAATCAGGCGGGGCTTGTCGGTAGCGCTTGGCCGGCAGGTCCAGGATGCGAGAATATTGCTCGGCATGCGATGGATCCTGGCGCAGCGCGTGTTTGGCCCAAGAGCGCAACGCCGCCAGTCGACAGTTGCGGGTCACCGCCAGGTTACCGCGTTGGTTTTCCAGATGCCTCAAGAAATCCAACGCCCGCGGGGCGGTGACATCGGACAAAGCCAAGCGATCCACCCCGCGATGAGTCTGTTGGGCCAAGAACTCAAAGAACAACCGAAAGGTGTCGCGATACGCTCGGATCGTGTGCGGACTGGCCCCGCGCGCTTGCTGCAAGTGCTGTTGGAAGAATGACTGGATAAGTGGCAACAGCGTGGGACTAGCCGTTCTCATAGTTTCGTCCTGCGTTTTCGGAAGAGCGCCTCGAAACGTCGGCTGACCAACCCCTGCACCTCGGGCGTCGTAGTCAAATAGGTCTCGGTGCCCAGAATGTTGGCATGACCCATGTAGATCGACAGCCACGGCAACCGCCCA
The DNA here is from genome assembly GCA_039933075.1 of Verrucomicrobiota bacterium. Taxonomy (GTDB): domain Bacteria; phylum Verrucomicrobiota; class Verrucomicrobiia; order Limisphaerales; family JACPZS01; genus JBDTOW01. Next base: position 7,426 of record JBDTOW010000052.1, read on the forward strand.
CAGACCTTTTTCACTCCCCGCCGATACCAGCGACTCAGGCGATGAACTGCGAAGGTGTGGCGTACATCGTACGGACGTGGACCAACACGGCCGTGGCTAGCCTTTAGGCCTGTCTTTCGGAGCCAGCCCCGGATGGTAAGAGAAATGAGTGAGTAGGAATAAGGTTTACCTCGAAAGCTCAAGAGTAACGGATCCTGGGCCGACAACGTGTTGAGCCCGCGGCAACGAAGGTAAGAGCGAAACTCACTCGCTAGATCCGAACCGAAGGGCACCAAGCGGGTGCGTCCTTTGCTTTTACGGATCCAGAGTAAGCGCCGCTTGAGGTCCAGATCGGCCAATTGGAGCCGGGCCGCTTCCCCAAAACGCAGACCTGTGCAATAGAGTACCAACAGGAGTAACCGCCAGCTCAAACGTTGCAAAGGGGAACCTGGGGCTCGAGCAATGTGCCGTAGCAGGCGGTGGATTTCCTTCAGAGAGAATATGTGCGGAATGAAGTCTGATTTAACACGCCGAGGAAAGCATTCGCGGTCCGGCACGAAACCCACGGCCTGCCGGTCGCCCCTTCTCCCTCTCGACCACGTCCGTTCCAGTCGGGTAGCCGTCATCATCGAATTCCCTACATGCGCTGACGCTCGCGATCCTCCATCCAGCAATTCGCCTACAGCGGAAAGCAACATCGGCGTAGCCACCGGCTTTTCGAGTGCTACTCGATTTGCTCACCGCACACTCCCTGACGAGTCATTGGACCAGTCGCCGTGACACCGCGATGAAGCCGAGTTTGATTGTATCGCGGCCTCAGACGCGTCAATGAAACTACGGTTTAGCGGCTTCCGTTCCTCATTGACTCGCCCGACGCCGCCGGGATTTTTTGCCTCTAGGCTTTCATCGCTGGCATCTGTCGCTGCGCTCTTTTGAAAAACTTGCGGTGGATTGCTCCATTGCGAAGCCGAAAATTCGCGGACAACCGCAACCCCGCCCCGACAATCGGTTAATGTTGCCCGGCCCGTCTCCTCAAGCTGTTCGCAAAGTCTGCGCGCAACTGCAGAGCGGAAGCTCGGAGCAGTCGAGCCGAGTGAAGACATCATGGAAGGCATTTATCCCCTGTAGCTTGATAAAATCCCGTCTCGCCGTCAGCTCCATTTTGTGTATCAGAAACACCCGCGGCGAACTCCTCTTTGATAAAGTGGTAGTCAATGAAGGTTGATTCTTGCCGCAAAAACGGCCGAAATTGGCTGAGAAAACTCGTCGAGGTGACAATTCGTGCGAATACACGCAATCAGGGGTTACTCCCTCGGTGCGCCGAGCAGCCTTCAGCTAACGAACTGAAGTTATGAATAAAAACTTAGGTGTGAATGATCTCAAGAGTGGGGATGAATCGCCGCTCCTGACCAAGGATGAACTGGCAAGAATGCTGAAGAAGTCACGCCGTACCATCGAGGTGTGGGTCAATGCAGGCTACATCAGTAGCATCAGAGTAGGGCATTCCGTTTTCTTCGAGAAAGACCAGGTATTGTCCGATTTGCGACGCTTTCAAACCGGCAAAGCACGCGAGTGATCGAAACCAGATCCAGATGGTCGAGAAGTTGGAGCGTCCTGGCTTGCCGAGCACAGGCTGCTTTCGGGCGAGTTTTTCGAAGTTCAGGATCCAGGGTCGGCCGACCGAGGAGATTTATCCTGGCATAACTTCTTGGCGATGAGGATGGGAACCACGGGAGCAGGGTGTCGGGAGTGGCGATGGAAGGGATATGCCCAAAGCGCGGCGCCCGATCACTTTTGCTTTGCGAGCGAGGCCGGATTCGCTGGGAGTCGCTGAACTGCCTGGGTCTGCCGCCGAGTTTTTCGAGGAACACGCGATTCGCTTCCTGGGGTTTCGATCACTGCTGTTGATTGTGGTTCATCCAGCCGGCACGGCAATCAGACGAGCGTTGAGTTGTCACAGTTGAAGGAAACTCTCAAAAGCCTTTCCGCTCAATCCTCCAGGTTGCCTCGGGCAAGCTTTTGGCATTACCTGCAGGGTCGGCATAGTCAGAGTGATTTGAACGTAAATTGGCGGGTTGACGATTGGTTGACGGATGGTGTAACATTGATACATGAGTAACACGAAAACTTTGCGGAGGGGCGCAGGGGTGGGCGAGTTGACCTCGCTCCTGACTCAACTGAACGAAAAGAAAGGCCAAGTGGAGCGCCTCTTGGCGCGAGTCGAGGGAGTGCTGCGCGGTGCAACTGCGTCCGGCAATACGAGCCGTGCGACCAACTCCGCCGCACGGGGTGTGACGCCGGCGCGGAAGAGTCCGCTTGACCAGGTGAAGGCCGTGATGGAATCCGCGGCGGACCTGCGCGAGGCGAACGGGAATCTGTCCGCCGCGCGGACGGCGAAGGTGTTCGGAGTGAGCCTTAGCCAACTTGCCGGCTGGCTGGGACGCACGAAGCAGGCGGTGAGCAAAACGCCGGACGCGGATTCGTTGCAGGAAACGCTGGGGTATTTCGAGCGAGTGGCGCGGCTGCGGTTGGTGACCAAGAGCGACGCGGAATTCCGCAAGTGGCTACGGATGCCGCATCCGGAAGTCGACGGTAAGAATCCACTGGAATTGTTGGTAAAGGGTGAGTGGCAGGCCGTGGCGGACTTCGTCGATGACATTCTTACTGGAACACCCGGCTGATGCACGACGCCGACCACTTTGCCGAGCTGTTACCGCGCGCGCCGGTGCGCGAGTTGCAGTTCACACTGGTTCGCCGAGTGCCGCTGTTGGCGATGACGGGGTCTCCTCCTGTGGACTTCCTGTTCACTTCCGGCAAGGCATATCGCTATAACACTCGCGTGGTGTGGTGCGTGTATTTTGCGGAAGACGAAGCGACGGCCACAGCCGAGTATGAGCGGCACAACGCGTGGCGGCGAGAGCCGTTTGTGACCTACTTTGCCGAGGTGCGTCTGCGGCGAGTCGTTGATCTCTGTTCGTCCGACTCACTCGCGGTGTTGGGGGTGACTGGACGCGACCTGCGAGCGCCGTGGGTGGGCGCGCGGAAGCCGACATCGCCGCAAAGCCTGGGTGAAGCTGTCAGCAGGCAGAACTCTGTGGCGGCCATCCGATTTCCCTCGGATGCGGCGCGCATGAAGGGATTTGCCGGCGCGAACGTCGTGATTTTTCGCCATTGCGTGCGGCGTCCTGACTATGTCCACATCCTCGGCCCGACGAAGAAGCCGCTTCAGAAATGGCCTTGATAGAAGGGACCACTGCCAAAAACTGACGATATGGGCAACCATGAAGTGAAGCGAATCACTGCCGCGATGGAGAGATTGGTCGCAAAAGCAAACAAGCCTTCAGGCGCCCGCCTTCGGCGCGTCGCTTCCTTCCTCGGCCACCGGAAGGTCTTCGTGATTGCGTGCCGGCTTGCTTCTCGATGTTTTCCCGAATTCCTCGGGAAAAAGACCAAACCATTTCTTAGCCTCTGCCTCTGTGACCAATTGTTTGTAGTGCCTGTGAATCATCGCGGGACTATTGCCACTTTCAAAACTCACCGCATTTTCGTTTTTCACCTCCGCTAACCGATACGAAATGAAGCTATGTCGCAGCGCGTTTTGTTTCCATGTCAATGCTGCCAAGTCTTCCGTCTTCGTTGCCTCAGCGGTGTTTGCGTCCGAGTCCGCTGATCCCAACGGACCGAC
>JBDTOW010000053.1:0-11083 GCA_039933075.1 Verrucomicrobiota bacterium
GAGAAAGCGAGGGCCGTAACAGCACTTTGATGCCCGGTGAGCGAGCCAATCACCGAACGGCTGGCAATGTCCCAGAGCAGAATCACGCCGTTCTCGTTTTGATTATAAGCCAACGTGCTACTGTCGGGAGAGAAGACCAGTCCGCGGGTCCCCTCTGTTGTACCAGACAGCGACAGATTCGACAGATTCGTGACCTCGCGTCGTGCCGCCACATCCCATATTCGAACGCCGCCCCACATTGTCGCGAAAGCGAGCCACTTGCTGTCCGGTGAAAAACTGATGCTACCGGGGCGTAGCCAGAAGTTGGTGAAGTTGCTCGTCGTGGTGGTTAGATGGTCGGCGATCTTTTGTGTGGCCAGGTCCCAAAGCAGAACGGGTTGACCCTTGGTATCATTCTCGGTAGCTGTAGCCAGCCAGCGGCCATCAGGTGACGCGGCAGCGCCGACGACTGCCTCCGAATGTGGCAGCAGGCCGACCTGACGCCGGGATTTGAAATCCCAGAGGCGAACGAATTTGTCATTCCCAGCGGAAAACACCGTCTTCCCGTCCGCTAACATGCCGACCGCAGAGGCGCCACCGGTGTGTTCCCCAAGGATGAAGCGTTCCTCGCCCTGGCATTGACGCCACAAGTAACGCCACTCCCAGCTTCTGAGATCGGTTTGGAGTTCCGCCTTCAGGCGGTCCGGGTGCGCGAGGGAATGGTCAGATGTCGAACCGGCTGAAGCCGCGACTTCAAACTCGGGCCTGTGTCGGTCGAGCAGTTGGAGCGCGCGGTAGAAGTCGTCCTCCTGGACGGCATATCGGGCGGAATTCATGTCCGAAGCGTAAGCAAACTGGCGGGCTTTGAGTGATTCTGCTTCGGCGCGCCCGAGTTGCATCTGCTCCGCCTTGCGCAATTGGTTTATTCGATACGCGGCAAGCGGCGAGCCGACGAGGATCGCCAGCAGCAGTAGAGCGGTCGCGGCGACGAAGCTGGCCAGCGCGGGCTTGCGCCGGCACCAACGCCATGCGTGCTCGGCCCGCGTGACAGGACGGGCGTGAATTGGCTCGTCTCGAAGGAAGCGCGCGAGGTCGTCAGCGAGTGCTTCCGCGGTGACATAACGCTTGGTTGGTTCCTTCTGCAAACATTTCAGGCATATGGTTTCCAGGTCTGCCGCAACGGCCGGATTGAGTCTGACAGGCCGGGCTGGTTCCGCATCCTGGACGGCGCGCAACGTCTCCGCCACGGTCGCGCCGACGAACGGCGGACGCCCGGTGAGAAGTTGGAAAATGATCGCGCCCAGCCCATAGATATCCGCTGCCACGGTGGCTTGACGCGCCCCGCCCATCGCCACTTCCGGCGCCAGATAAGCGGGCGTTCCGATCAGCGCCTGGCTCAAAGTCAGGGAAGAATCTTCATCGGTCTGCCGCGCGAGGCCGAAATCGCTCACGTGCGGCTGGTGTTCGAGGTCGAGTAGGACGTTGGACGGCTTGAGGTCTCGGTGCAACACACCGCGCTGATGCGCGTGATGAACGGCGTGGGCAACCTTGACCAAAATAGTGGCGATATGCCGGCAGGCCGAGGCATCGGGCAGGTCGTGTGAGATCAGTTGTTGGATGGTCGTGCCTTCAACCAGCTTCATGCTGTAGAAGCAGAAGCCATCGCGTTCGCCGACTTCGTAAATCGGCACGATGTTTGGATGGTCGAGGCGCGAGGCCGTGCTGGCCTCCAAACGGAAACGTTCCCGAGCGTGCGTGCCAGCCAGGTGAACGGGTGGGATCGTTTTCAGAGCGACTAAACGTCCGAGGCCGCGATGTCGCGCTCGATAGACCACGCCTTGGCCCCCGCGCCCCAATTCACCGAGAAGTTCGTAGTCGCCGAAAATCGGCGGCGGCGTGGTCTGCTCGATGGATCGGATGGTTGATTTGGCTGGAGCCTGCTCGCCGGACGTATCGGCATCGAGGTCAACGGCGGTATCGAACAGGCAGCGGAGGCAGAGATTGTCAGGCGCGGAGGCTGGGACGACTGTTCCACAACGGTCGCAAGTGCGAGTGGTGCTCATGGCATCTGTAGTGTTCGCGCCCATTCTACCCGTTACTACCGGAATGAGCGGTAAAAGGGACAGGCGACTTGGAAAATCCGAAAGCCGAAATCGTCAACGCCCAACTGACAGGGCCGCGCGCAGATACTGGAGTTCGTCGTCGATCTGGTCGGGCGTGGTTACGGTCTGGGCGATCTCGGCGCGGAGACAATCGCGAAAACGCTGGCGGAGTCTCTGGACGGACTTCTTGACAGCCTCCTCGGTCAGGTCGATTCGCGCCGCGATCTCGGCCAACGTCAGCGCGTTCTTGTCGCCCCAGACGTAGTCTTTGAGAAGGTCGAAAAGGGCCCCACGACCCGATGCGGTATAGTCGGCGCGGAGGTGGGCCAGGGCATTTTCGATCTGCTGCTGCGCCCAGCGCTGGTCAAAGATTGCCTCCGGTGTGGCCAGGTCAAATGGTTCCAACGCATAACGTTCCTCAGGATCGAAGGCGTCAAAGGAGAGGACAAGCGCTCCGCCGCCGCGCTTGAGAGCGGTGGCGCGTTCCTGTTCGTGCGCGAGGAAGTGTTTGAGCGAGCCCAGCAAGAAAGATCGAAAACGACCGGCCTGCGGGTCCGCCCTGGCGACCAGGCGATGTTCGAGAAGATAGGCGAAGAATCCTTGCGTCAGATCCTGAGCGTCTGCGGGCGAACGCCCCAGCCGGCGGACGAACGCATAGAGCGGATACCAATACGCGCGGCAAAGGCGTTCCAGGGCCTCCTGAGTGCTCGGCGCACTGCTATCGCCCGCGGCCAGCACCAGGCTCCAGTGGGTCGTGGTGAACTGGGCATGGGCGGCGTGCACATTGTCGGGCTCTGCCATGTTACGCTGATTGTGTCAAAATCGGGCGAACTGTCGAGTCAAGCCGTTTGAGATCAACGTGAATATTTCGCCGTGTCGAATCGGCTAGCTGAAGAGCTGAAGCTGGTCACCGGAAGGCCGGCGAAACGAAGCCGTGGACAAGCTCGCCCCGCGCTCGTTCATGCCGGCCTTCCGACAGGCGACCGTGAACAGGCTGGCAATTTGTTCCGCAAAGATGCCCTGGCCCTCCATGCGGGAACCAAATTGTGGATCATTCAATTTGCCGCCGCGGATCGCCCGGATTCGGCCAAGCACTTTTTCTTTCTTGCCCGGAACGTGTCGAGTCAGCCAATCATCGAATAATGGGGCTACTCCGTGTGGCAGTCGAAGGACGACGTAACCGGCAAAGCGCGCTCCGGCCTCGGCGGCGGCCGTAATGATCGCCGGCATTTCGTGATCGGTCAGCCCAGGAATCACTGGCGCGACCATCACACCAGCCGGCACGCCGGCGGAAGCCAATGCTTTGATCGCAGCAAGCCGATGATTGGGTAATGATGCCCTTGGTTCCATCGTTTGCGCCAGGCCGCAGTCCAAAGTGGTTACCGAAACCAGAACGGTAGCAGCCTGATTCGTGGCAAGGTCTGCGAGGAGATCCAAGTCGCGAGTCACCAGGTGATTCTTCGTAACGATGACAACCGGATTGCGGAACTCCGCCAGGACCTCCAGACAACCGCGCGTGATTTTCAACCGGCGTTCCACTGGCTGATACGGATCGGTGACTCCGCTCATGGCCAGCACCTTGGGTTTCCAACTCGGTGAGGAGAGTTCGCGGCGCAGTAATTGCGGGGCGTTGCGCTTAACCAGTATCTTGGATTCGAAATCAAGTCCCGCGGAGAATCCCAAGTACTCGTGAGTTGGACGGGCATAACAATAGGCGCATCCATGCTCGCAACCGCGATATGGATTGATGCTGGCTTCGAAGCCGACATCCGGACTGTCATTGTAGGTAATGATTGAGCTCGTGGCGTCGTTAAAAAATCGGGTGGCCGGCGCAGGGTCCTCGGCTGGATTCCAATCCGGATCCCGCTCCAGATGAAATTGTTCGAAGCGATTGGCCGGGTTGCCGACCGAGCCGCGGCCGCGGATGATGGTCGGATCGCTTTGCATATCGAAACCAAAATAGATCGACGAGAAGGATAAGCAAGGCGGAGGATGAAATCGTTGACACCGCTCCAGCGGGCCGGGGCTTTCTCCCGCAAGGATTCGGCTTGAAGAATGGGGAACCTTGTCGCTGAAAAACAGTGCAAGAAATTTGACGATTTCATCCGGAGGATCGAAAAGTTAACATCCGTTCAAATATGAAGGAATCGTACATCGCAGCAAAGGAACGTTGGGCCCGGAAAATGTCGGGCAAGGAAAAGCCGACCGTTCGTTCGACCGTCCGATTACCGCCGGGACAGCGGCAGGTTCATAATTTTCCGGTTCTGGATCTGGGAATACGGCCCGACATTCCGCTCGAAAAATGGCGGCTCCAAATTCATGGACACGTGGAAAACCCCGTGACTCTAGACTGGGAACAATTTCTGGCGCTTCCGCAATTCAAAGACGTCAGCGATTTTCATTGCGTCACGACCTGGAGCCAGTTCGACATGGACTGGGAAGGAGTGGCGTTCTTCACAATTGCGGATTTGGTTAAGCCGAAGCCCGATGCGTCGCACGTTTTCTTCAAGAGTTATGATGGGTATTCGACGAATAATCCGCTGGGTGCGTGCCTGGACGACGACGTTCTAATCGCCCATAAATGGGATGGCAAATCGTTATCGCAGGAGCACGGCGGTCCAGCTCGGGTCATTATTCCGAAGCGTTACGCGTGGAAAGGGGCGAAGTTTATCCGGGAAATCGTTTTTCTGGATCGCGACATTTTGGGATTTTGGGAACTTCGCGGGTATTCCAACACCGCGGACCCGTGGACGGAAGACCGCTTCTCTTGAGGGAAGGGGAAATACCCCCGGATTTTCGCTGCTGCTGACGGTTCCCGGTTGATTCGGATTCCGTAAACGCGCGCACACAAGGAAAAATTGCTTTGGAAATCAGATTCCTCAGATTCCTGTTTACACCCATCCGCTGATTGTTAGTATCCGGCTCCAGAAAATACACGCGATGAAGAAAATCGAGGCAATCATTAAACCTTTCAAGCTCGAAGAGGTGAAGGAGGCCCTGGCTGGAGTTGGTGTGGAAGGGATGACCGTGAGCGAAGTGAAAGGGTTTGGCCGCCAGAAGGGCCACACAGAGATTTACCGTGGCAGTGAGTACACCGTTGATTTTCTCCCTAAAATAAAGATAGAAGTCGTGCTTTCCGACAGTCACGCAGCCGCGGCTGTCGAGGCGATAGTTAAGGCCGCAAAAACCGGCAAAATTGGAGACGGCAAGGTTTTTGTCAGCACTATCGAGAACGCAATTCGCATCCGTACTGAAGAGACTGGCGAACACGCTGTTTGATTTTTTTCCTGCCCGCCATTAACCGGAGGGCAGGCGTTTTTTTGTTTTTTGTGCGCCGTCAAACTGTTTATCAATCAAATCAACCATGAGTAATCCCAAAAGCGTAATGGAGATGGCCCGCAAGCAAGGGGCCAGGATGGTGGACGTGAAATTCGTCGACACCTTTGGCACCTGGCAGCATTTCAGCGTGCCGGTCGGCGAATTGACTTTGGAAGTCTTCGAGGACGGTTTTGGCTTTGACGGGTCTTCCATCCGCGGCTGGAAATCGATCGAAGCTTCGGACATGCTGGCCATGCCCGACCCGGCTACTGCGTTCATTGACCCGTTCTGCGCCGTGCCTACTCTCTCGTTGACCTGCACCATCGCCGAGACCGGCACGAAGGAGGCCTACACCCGCGATCCGCGCGGCATTGCTCAACGAGGCGAGAAATATCTCCGGTCGACGGGCCTTGCTGACACGGCGGTCTTCGGTCCTGAAGCCGAATTCTTCATCTTCGACAACGTGCAGTTTGACCATAAGAGCAACGGGACTTTTTACTCGATCGATAGCGAGGAAGGCATCTGGAACAGCGGGCGCGATGAAATGCCCAACCTGGGCTACAAGATTCGGCACAAGGAAGGCTATTTCCCGGTTGGCCCCACCGACACCCAGCAGGACATCCGCACTGAGATGTGCCTGATCATGGAGCAACTGGGCATAAAGATCGAACGGCAGCATCATGAGGTGGCTACAGCGGGTCAGGCGGAAATTGATTTTCGCTTCGACACCCTGGTCAAGACCGCGGACAACATGATGCTCTACAAATATGTCATTAAGAACGTGGCCAAAAAACATGGCAAGACGGCCACGTTCATGCCCAAGCCGCTTTTCGGCGACAACGGAAGCGGCATGCACACGCATCAATCGTTGTGGAAAAAAGGCAAGCCGCTCTTTGCCGGCAAGGAATACGCGGGCCTCTCGCCCATGGCCCTCTATTACATTGGGGGCATTTTGAAACATGCCAAGGCGCTGTGCGCCCTATGCAGTCCCACCACCAACAGTTACAAGCGACTGGTGCCCGGCTATGAGGCGCCCGTGAACCTGGCTTACTCCGCCCGCAACCGGTCGGCGGCTATCCGTATTCCCACCTTCAGCGAGAGTCCGAAGGCCAAGCGCATTGAATACCGGCCGCCCGATCCCTCGGCTAATCCGTATCTGTGTTACACCGCGCTATTGATGGCGGGACTGGATGGTGTGATTAATAAAATTGAGCCAGGCGAACCAATGGACAAGAACATGTACGAGTTGCCGCCAGAGGAACTCGCGCGAGTGCCACAGGTGCCGGGAAGTCTGGACGAGGCGCTTGGTTATCTGGAAAAGGACCACGAGTTTCTCCTCAAAGGCGACGTGTTCACCCGTGATTTTTTGGAGATGTGGGTCAGCCACAAGCGTAAAGAGGCCGACGCGCTGCGGCTGCGCCCTCATCCATACGAATTCTTCCTTTATTACGATGTGTAGCCTGGTCGTTTTTTCGAAGGGCACTTCGTTTTACGAGGTGCCCTTTTTTAGCCCTCGGTGCTAGAAAGAGGCGGAAAACGAGGGCAAACAGCCCTGTGAATAACTCGCGAATAAGAGTTAATATGTTGTCCTCGCTAGCGTGACGGACATGTTCTAGAAACTTCCCCTTCGATCCAGAATTGCAGCGTTTGGTTGGATCTGATCAAAAGGCATTTTTGTATGAGCAATAACGCGTATTATAAGTCGTTGGAAAACAATATCTTACTATCAATTTGGAGCGGGACAAGTATTGAAGCGAGACGGGTACGAACTGCTCGCCGGAAGCGGTCATTCGTGGTGCATCTAAACGCTTGCGAATCGCGATGTTACAGGCAGGTAACAGCGATAGGTGAATAAAATGGCTGAAAATGAATTTGGAAGAAAGGACACACCCAATGCAAGATTCGGTCGAAAATATTTGGGGCACAGCGCAATCGCACCTGCACTCGATGCTAAATCCCGATATTTACAATCTGTGGTTCGCCCCGGTCCGGGCCGTCGCGCTTCAAGAGGACTGCATTGTTCTTGAGGTGTCCAATGACTTCTGTGAAGTGTGGCTGAAGGATAATTATCTCGGCTTGATTCAAGACGTATTGCTGCACGCAGCCGGGCGACCGATCAAAGTCAGCTTTCGAGTAGGCGCCGGTCCTGCCCCTGGTGCGGCTTCGGTTCCAAACGCAAAGAAGCCGAGACCTAAAATTGGTGAAGAGCACGCTCGCCGCGTCCCAAACGATCAGGAATCCATTTTCAATCCGAAGAATACCTTCGACACTTTTGTCGTTGGCAATAACAATACGTTTGCCCACGCGGCCGCTCTGGCTGTCTCGCAAGCTCCCGGCAAATCGTATAATCCGCTGTTCCTCTACGGCGGCGTCGGTTTGGGCAAAACGCACCTCTTGCATGCGATCGGACAATATGTCGTCAATCATCGCAAAGGATCGCGAGTGTCCTACGTCTCGTCGGAAAAGTTCACGAATGAGTACATCGACGGCATACAGAACAGTCAACTGGTCCGGTTCCGGAAAAAATATCGCCAAACGGATGTGTTGCTGATCGACGACATTCAATTTCTGGCGGGGAAGGAACGGATACAGGAAGAGTTCTTCCACACGTTCAATGCGTTACATGAGGGCTACAAACAGATCGTGCTCACCTGCGATCGCCCCGCGAGTGAAATTCAGAATCTGGAACAGCGGTTGGTTTCCCGTTTTGAATGGGGTTTGGTAACCGATCTGCAGCCGCCGGACGTTGAAACGCGATTGGCTATTCTACGAAAAAAAGTCGCGTTGCTGGGAGTGGACCTCCCGCACGAGATCCTCAATTTCCTGGCAAATCGCATTCGAACGAATATCCGCCGACTCGAAGGAGCCTTGGTCCGGGTTACCTCCTTCGTCGCGCTGACGGGAAACAAACTGACGATCGAAGCCGCGGAAAACCTGCTCCGGGAAGTGCTTCACGAAGAGGGGCGGTTCACAATTAATATTGATGTGATTCAGAAAAAAGTCGCCGAACACTATGACATTCGCCTGGCTGACATGACGAGCAGACGCCGCCCCGAGAATATTGCGTTCCCGAGGCAGGTCGCCATGTTTCTTTCCCGGCAGATGACCGAGAGTTCGCTGAACGCGATTGGAGAGGCCTTCGGCGGCCGCGACCATGGAACTGTGTTGCACGCCTGCCGTCTGGTGAAGGGCCGGATGGAAGTGGATCCCAACGTTCGGCAGGTAGTTCATTACCTGGAAAAACAATTGATGCGATAAGGCGAATGGTTTTCGAATTTCAAATTTTGGATTTGGAATTAGATTTTGTCGCATGCCTGTCATCCAAGTCGAAGGCTTAACCAAGGCCTTCCGATCCTACAAAAAACAACCTGGTTTCAAAGGCGCTCTAAAAGGGCTTTTTCATCGAGAGTACGAGCAAATTCTTGCCGCCAAGGAGATTAGCTTCACCGTTGAAGAGGGAGAATTCGTCGGATTTCTCGGTCCAAACGGCGCTGGTAAGACAACCACGTTGAAAATGCTGGCGGGTCTGCTTTATCCGACAAGCGGGACAGCGCGCGTGTTGGGCTATGTTCCCTGGGAGCGCCAGGACGGATACCGTCGCCAGTTTGCCTTGTTGCTGGGCCAGAAAAATCAGCTTTGGTGGGATCTGCCCGCGCGCGAATCGCTGGAGCTGAACAGCAAGATTTACGGCATACCCGCTAATTCATTCGAGCGCACAGTGGCCGAGCTAACCGAGCTTCTCGACGTGAAGGACAAACTAAATGTAATGGTTCGAGAGCTTTCTCTCGGAGAACGGATGAAAATGGAACTCATTGCATCCCTGCTCCATCAACCCAAAGTTCTGTTTCTTGACGAACCAACCATTGGCCTCGATGTAGTGTCTCAGAAGAAGGTTCGGGAGTTTCTTCGGCATCACAACGCCGCGCGCAAGACCACGATCTTGCTCACCAGCCATTACATGACCGATATTCAGGAACTTTGTCAGCGCGTTATCATCATCGATCATGGAACCATTTTCTTCGATGGTCGTTTGGACAACGTGCTGGATCGGTTTGCGGATTTCAAACTGGTGACGATTCAATGCGATGGGGCGTCCGATTGTCCGGCGGAGAATTTGGATAAATATGGCGAAATCGTCGAACACAAAGCCGCGAGCATCAAACTCAAAGTCAAACGCGATCGAGTCATCGCTGTCTGCAAGGCGCTGCTGGACGATTTTGCGGTCACTGATATCGACATTCAGGAAGTGCCCATCGAAGACGTGATTCGGCAGATTTTCGCCCGTTGAGTCGTCGCGCGCGGCTTCCCGGGCAAGGAAAGCCCCCACGCGGATTATTCCTTGGTGTTAGTAAATCTTCCTGCTAGACATATCGTCGCCGAACCCGGAGGAAAAAGAGACCATGAGCGCGAAAAAGATTTTGATGCTGGTGGGGGATTACGTTGAGGACTATGAGGTGATGGTGCCGTTCCAGGCGTTGCAGATGGTGGGGCACAAGGTCCATGCGGTGTGTCCAGGAAAAAAGGCGGGCGATACCGTGAGAACGGCCATTCATGATTTCGAAGGCGATCAGACCTACAGCGAAAAGCCCGGTCACAACTTCCCGCTCAATTACACTTATGCCAAAGTGCGAGCGCGTGATTACGACGCGCTGGTGATTCCAGGCGGACGCGCGCCCGAGTATCTGTGGTTGAACGAGTCCATCTTGATCATCGTTCGACTGTTTGCCGAAGCGAACAAACCGATCGCGGCAATTTGTCACGGCGCTCAACTGCTCGCGGCGGCGGGCGTGCTTGCGGGAAGATCCTGTTCTGCATATCCCGCAGTGGCGTCGGAAGTAAGAAACGCCGGCGCCAGGTTTGTCAGCCTGCCGGTTGAAAAAGCGCACGTGGATGGCAACCTCGTGAGCGCCCCGGCTTGGCCGGCGCATCCGGAGTGGCTGGCAAAATTCCTGGAATTATTGGGCACGAAGATCGAGCTTTAAGTCCAAGACTATCCGCTTGATCGGATGTGATTCACGAACCTTGCTATTCGCTCGGTGGCAATTTCGATTTGGTCAAGAGCGGTTGCGAAGCAGCAACGCAGGTAACCTTCGCCGCTCGGCCCGAATGCGCTGCCGGGCACGCAAGCCACTTTTTCCTGCTGGAGCAATTTGACCGCAAATTCCTTCGAACTGAGGCCGGAGGAGCTAATGGACGGAAACGCGTAAAAGGAGCCCCGCGGCAGATTGCAGGTTAGCCCGATCGCGTTAAGGGCATTCACAATATAATTCCGCCTCACTCGGTACTGCTCGCGCATTTCTGACGTGTCAACTTCGCCGTGCAGAATCGCCTCCAGCGCAGCCTCCTGGCTGATGATGCTGGCGCAGAGCATCGAGTACTGATGAATCTTCATCATCGCCTCGATTAACTCATCTGGCCCACAGGCGTAGCCGATCCGAAAGCCTGTCATCGCATACGCCTTGGAGAAGCCGTGTAAAAAGATCGTCCGTTCCTTCATCCCCGGAAGGGAGGCGATGCTGACATGGTCGCCTTCAAAAGTAAGTTCGGAATAGATCTCGTCGGTGATGACCAGCAGATTATGCCGCAAAACCACCTCGGCGATCTTGAGAAGCTCCGTTCGGATCATTGTGCCGCCCGTCGGATTGGTGGGGAAATTTAATATCAAAACTTTGCTTCGCGGGGTG
>JBDTOW010000054.1:0-10904 GCA_039933075.1 Verrucomicrobiota bacterium
AAGGACGCACGTGCATTTCTCGCGCTGGAAAAGAAGGAGCTGGAGGCGGAACATACGGTCTGGGCCGAGGAGATGGACGCGCAGCGGCACGAGGACGTGTTCCTCGCACTTTGGGACACACTCAACCACGAGCTGGAACCTCTCACTGTCCTGGGTGAGTTCGGTTTCGAGTCCCTGTGGATTGGCGGCACAAATTCCGTGCAAGAACTGCAACATGGCATCCGCCGGATAACATTTTGGGACGCTGCACCGGAGACTCCCGCGAAGCATCTCAACACGGCGGAATGGCGCACGGCAATGGAAGCGTGGCGCGCGGAGGGCTGGCGGTTGGGCCGTACGAGTTGGCGGGAGACACGTTTCTTGCCCGCCACCTCGCAGCGCGCGGCGAAGTCAGTGATTGGCGCCACAGCTCAATTGGTCAATGAGAGCCTTGGCAAGCGAGCAATCCTGCGGGGCAATCTGGAAGTCGAGTGGAAATCCGCTGGCGACGGGGCCGCCGCGCCAGTGCCACGGATCCTCGCTGTGCGACGGCTCGAATTGCTGGTGCGGAGCGGCACACCACCGTTCACGGAAAGCTTCACTGCGGAGCTGACGCCGGCGGCGGGCTCTATTTTCGCAGATCCGCTGCTCCTCCATGACCTTGACGGCGACGGACATTCGGAAATCCTGGCGGTGGGCGCGAACAAACTTTTCCGCAACGTGCAGGGGACTTTTCGACCCGAACCGCTGGCCGCACTTCCGGCCGGCCGCGTGTTTGCGGCGCTGGTGGCCGACTTTACCAGTGACAGTCACCCGGATTTATTGGTGGCAGGCAGCGACGGTCTGGTGATGTTTGAAAATAATGGGCCCGGCCGTTTTCCGGGTGCGGGGCGCTTGGTCTGGCCCGCATCAGCGAAGCTGAAGCATTCGCAGGTCATCACCGCCGGGGATATCGACGGCGATGGCGATCTCGATCTCTGGCTCGCGCAATACAAACTGCCCTACCAGGGCGGGCAGTTCCCGACACCGTATTTCGACGCGAACGATGGCTTCCCCGCATATCTGCTCCGGAACGACGGCACCGCAGGGTTCACTGATATAACGGACGAGTCGGGTCTGGCCGCGAAACGGTGGCGGCGAACTTACAGCGCGTCGTTTGTCGATCTCGACGGCGACGGTGATCTCGACCTGGTAAATGTCAGTGACTTCGCCGGCGTGGATGTCTTCCTGAACGACGGACATGGGCGGTTCACCGACGCTACAGACGGCCTTGGCGGCACGCGTCACCTGTTCGGTATGGCCCACGCGCTGGGGGACCTGAATGGCGATGGCCAGGTTGATCTGTTCGCCATCGGCATGGACTCGCCGACGGCGGCACGGCTGACCGCGCTGGGCGTGTCTCGTCCCGGATTTCCGCAGGACGCCGCGAAACGAGCTGCGATGACATATGGAAACCGCCTGTTTTTAGGCGGTACCAGCGGGCTGCAACTCGCCCCGTTTGCGGATCAACTCGCGCACGCCGGCTGGGCGTGGGGCGTGTCGCTATTCGACTTCGATAACGATGGCGACCTTGACGTGGCCATCGCCAACGGCCACGAGACGCGTCCACACGTGAAGGATTACGAACGACAGTTCTGGTTGCACGACATCTACGTGGGCAGCTCGACAAACGATTCGATTGCCAACCTTTATTTCAACTCTACCGCAGGCCGGCGTTTGGCAGAACAAGCGTCGTACGGCGGCTGGCAAGACAACGTTTTGTTCCTGAACCTGGGCGGAGGCGTTTTCACGGATGTTGCATTCCTTTTGGGTGCGGCGGTGCCGGAGGATTCCCAGAATATTGTGAGCGATGACGTGGACGGCGACGGCCGTCTGGATTTGGTGTTGACGACCTTCGGCCAGTGGCCGGAACGGCGTCAGCGATTGCGGGTGTTTCATAACTCCATCGCGGGGGCAGGAAACTGGATCGGCTTCCGGTTCGACTCGCCAGGACGCCCGTGGGCGGGCGCTCGTGTGCGAGTGGAGACCGAGCGCGGGGCACAGACCCGTTGGCTGGTAACGGGCGATTCGTACCGTTCACAGCACGCGCCAGCAGCCCATTTCGGGCTCGGCGAGGCTCAATCGGTAAACAGGGCCGAGGTTTTATGGCCGGACGGATCGCGCATCACTCTGCCGGCGCCGGAAATCAACTGGTGGCACGATGTGAGGCACTGAGCAGCCGAGTTGACACGCGAAACACTCTCTGAGCAAATCGACCGTTTTCATCGAAAGTAATTTTCAATCTCAGCGGGAAATGTCGGACTGTTTCAAGACTCGGATTTGATGACGTTGCAACACCTGTTCGGCAATTTCGTTGTCTTCCATGCTCAGACCGAGGAGGGATTTGCCATGCGGGTGCGGAATGAAGGAATAGAGATAGTTGATGTTTATCTCGGCCTCCAGGAACGCCGCCATCAATCGGTTCAGCTCCT
Organism: Verrucomicrobiota bacterium; assembly: GCA_039933075.1. Taxonomy (GTDB): domain Bacteria; phylum Verrucomicrobiota; class Verrucomicrobiia; order Limisphaerales; family JACPZS01; genus JBDTOW01. The sequence goes on from JBDTOW010000054.1 coordinate 2,451, forward strand.
CGGGCGAATGGATCTCGATGACCAACAGTTTGCTTTCGCTGAACGGAAAGCCCTCGTTGAGCAATAGGCCGCGGGCTTTGTCCGGATCATCTACGACGACCCGGATGATCGCGCAGTCGGTCGTGTCCAGAACCGCCAGGGCGAGCACATGAACTCCATGGGACCCAAGAACGCTGATAAGGTCGTGCAAACGCCCGAGTCGATTCGGTGTGAAGACCGAAAACTGAATTACTGAGTCGGGATTTCGCGAAAGTGTCGTCTTTGTCGGCATCACATTTCTTACCGTACACTGGCTCGCCGGATCCATCAAGAACCCTCGAAGCCTTACGCTCAAGAACTGATAGGAAACGCTCAAGTGGGGCAGCGAAAGAAATGATTGCCAGAGCGTGGTTTTTCTTAACACTATGGCTTACAGATCGAATGAGCATTGTTGCCCTGACTGCAAGCGTGCCTGCGGCCAAAGTGGCACAGGCCTACGTTGATTTTCCCAAGCCAGTATCCAGACCGCGCAAGAATGTCTTCCGTTTGATTGGCGAGGTTCTTGATCACGGCGGGCCGGGCTACCTCCAATTTGCGATCACGAATATCTGCAACGCAAAGTGCGATTTTTGCGGATTCGCCGTGGACCGATTCGACCCAAAGGAGCGTCGCAGCGTCACGCTCAAGGAAGCGAAGGATGTCATCGACATCGCGGCAAAGAATCGCATCGGCTATCTTTTATTCGTTGGGGGCGAACCGCTTGTGCACAAGGAACTCCGGTCAATGGTGCGGCATGCAGCGGAGCGTGGCATTCATCCGATGATTTGCACCAACGGCTCGCTTTGGACAGATGAGAACATGCGGGCTCTCGCCAGCGACGGCTTGAGCAGCGTGATCATGTCGATCGATTCGCACGAGGTGGCGAAGCACGAAAAGAACCGAGGCCTGCCTGAGGTTTGCCGAAAGATCCAACACGCGAATGAGGTTTTCGCTAAACTAGGCATCCAAACCACCGCCAGTGTCACCGCGAGCAAGTTAATCGACGATTATGCCAAGTTGCCGGCGTTTCTGAGTGAACTGGGGTTCACAAGCTGCACTTTCAGCTATCCGCTTACGAGCCTGGCATCCAGTTATCTAAGCTTCAGCGATTCAAACCTGGTCAGTTACCGCACCGAGGAGCTATTACAGGTTTTTGAGAAAATCAAACAGATGAAGCGCCGCAGCGGTTATCCGGTCGTCAATCCGACCGAGTCACTCACAGAAATGCAACGCCATCTGCGGGGCGAGAAGGAAAAATTTGGCTGTTTGGGCGGCCACAAGTATTTCTATCTCGACTGGAATTTGAACCTGTACCGTTGCCACTTTTGGGAAACGCCGATGTGCAACATCTATGAATTTGAGCCTTCCAAGCTGATCCGCGATGGCTGCACCCGCTGCATGATCGATTGCTATCGCGATCCCAGCATTTTGCAGTTTGTGGCCATCAGCGCCAGTGATGCTTACAACAATCTCAAGAAGGGAAAACTCGCCGCCGCCGGCAAGAACATATTTGACCGCCGTAACCTGATCTCGCTCAAAGCGGTTTGGGATGATCGGAAGTGGATCGGAAAAGTGTGATTCGAAAAGTTTGGGCTCTTCGCTGATGTACCCGAAATCGAGTGATCTGCTTTGCTTCTTAACAAATAAAAATCCAATTCCGAATGCCCAAAGTTTCATCGCCGGCATGGAGGACCAACCCCATTTGCGATGCTTTCTCATTGACCTGCATGGCTGAGTTATGACGAGATGAACAACCCGAGTGAAATTACGGACAAGAAACATGGCCAATAAAAACGGACACGCGTCACGTTCCGCTCTAACTGCGAAATACGATGCCCACCATATTGTGCTCGATAAAACGTACGGCGCCCTGGCGGACTTGCGTCGGGAGCTGTCTGACTCCAAAGCTGACATTGCCGAGCGGACCGAAATATTGCAGACCTTTGCCCGCTGCTCTGACTCTCAACGCGCGTGGCTGTTGTTGGAGGATTATTTTGAAAAACTCTCACTGGCCCGAAAAGACTTCTCTGGTCAGGAATGGTGGCCACGCCTGATGGCGGCTCAGGGGAAAAGCCGGCTCGAAGAGACCGCGATGCTTTTTCTGCGAGTGAATCGCCCGTTGCCGACGGAGCTGATACCCCACGCCGATTTCGAACGGTTCGCTGAGATCGAAAAGGCGGAGCACGAACAGGCATTCGTACATCAGCTCGAGAATTGGTTCTTTCCTCCGGCGCCAACTCACCTGGATTCGCCGCGGGCCAGCCTGCGGGTCCTCTGCCAGATTGAACCGTTTCCAAATCAAACCGGGTTAAGCCAGTTGACAGCCCAATTCGGGTTGTTCCGTCCGCGAACAGGTGAAAAGATTCGACCGTTGGCCGAAGTGATCGATTTGACGGCGCGCGCCACGCAAGAACAGGAACTTTTTCCCCAGTCGGATTGGGAGTTCATCACTTGGCTTGCGGAAATTTACGGTGGACGAAAGGACCTGAACGACACACTCATCCTGACCGGCGTGGATTTGCTTCAATGGCTGGCCCGGTGGGGACGCGACTCGCGGCTGGAAGTTCCCGCCACTGCGGCAGCATTGCGTTTCCGCGGACAGTTGGCGGAACTCTCTCCTCAACTGAAGAAAGTGGAGGGCCAGCTTAACCTGTCTCACTCATTGTCGTTGTCGGACGGTGAAGTACCACTGAACCATGTTCAGTTTTTCGCCGGCCATCCAACGCTCGCGCTGGTCGACGGAACGTTTTATCTATTGCGACACGCCCCACCGGCCGCTCTCCTCAGTGCGCTCGTGAACACGCCTTTGGTGCTGGTCAAAAATTTAAGCCACCGGATGTTGACTCATTTGCGCCGGACCCGTTCACAGGACGGCGACGACTGGGAACAGCTTTGCATCACCCATACCGCGCGACCGCAGTTTATTTTCGAGCTTGCCGATGAAACCGTGCGACTTAGATTAGTGGCCCGCAGCGAGCGCAATCAGAGCCTCTGGCAATGGAACGGACACGAATGGCACTCGACTGAAACCTCCAAACCGAATGCCGACAAACCGGAGATCCTGGATGATCCTCGGCTCGAACCCGCCGCCCAATGGCTCCTGCAACTCGATTGGTTTACTCCGGAACCCGGACTCTGGGTGGGTGATGCCAACGAACTCTTTCTTAACACGCTCGCCGCAGCGTGGCCCGGGCGCCCGGATTCGGCGGAATATCTGGGTAATCCCGCTTTCCACCGCCTTTTCCTAACACCGCGCAAACTCAAGCCTCATCTGGTGGTTCACGGAAGCGGCATCGACTGGTTCTCGGTGTCAGCAGCGTGGGAACAGGAGGGGTTAAAGCTAACGGAGTCAGATTTGCAGACGCTGCAAAGCGCCACCGGCCGTTTCGTGAAACTCCCTGACAGCGGTTGGGTCGAATTGGATACGGACGCGGTCAATTCGGCCCACGAAGCACTGGCGGAGTTGGGGCTCGATGGTCTCGTGCCTGTGCCTCAGCAGGTTGATTTAGTTCAGGCGACACATCTCGATGAAACGATGTTGAAGCGTTTCGGCGAACAACCGCAGGCAAAGGAGCTGCGTGAGCGTATCGCCAAATTCTCGGGGCTTCCGGAGACATCCTTACCCTCGAACCTGCAGGCGGATCTACGCCCTTATCAGAAGGCAGGTTTCGATTTTCTCTGCCACTTGACGAATTTGAAGCTCGGGGGGATCCTTGCGGACGACATGGGCCTTGGTAAGACTCTCCAAACCTTGGCGTGGCTTTCCTGGCTCAAAGCTCAAAATCCGAAAGAACCAAAACCGGCTTTAGTTATCTGTCCTGCCTCCGTATTGCACAACTGGCGCCGGGAAGCTGAGCGGTTTACTCCGCAATTGAAGGTTCTCGTTCTCGAAAGCGGCGCGGCACGCCATAATTTACGCCAACAGATCCCGCAACACGATCTGATAGTCACCAACTATTCGCTGTTACGTCGCGACCTTCCGGCACTCAAAAAATTTGACTTCCGCGCGGCGATTCTCGATGAGGCGCAGTTTGTCAAAAATCCCTCCGCTCAGGTAACTCAATCGGTCAAACAATTGCGCGCCGAGCAGCGATTGGCTCTGACCGGCACTCCTTTGGAAAACCGGCTGCTTGATCTTTGGAGCATTGTCGACTTCATCCAGGCTGGCTATTTGGGAACCCAGAGCCAATTCCTTGAAATCTACGAGGCGCGCAAGGAGGAGCCCGTTCAACAAAACATCGCTCGCCGCCGACTTGCGGCCAAATTGCGTCCGCTGTTGTTGCGTCGACTCAAGCGGCAGGTGGCCCAGGACTTGCCGGAGCGGATCGAGGAGCGGCGCGATTGCGAACTTGGCGAAGCTCAGCGAAAACTTTACCTCGCCGAACTGCGCCGGAGCCGCGAACAAGTCCACCAAGCGGTGCACGATAAAGGTCTCGCAAACAGCAAAATCCACGTACTCGCCGCCCTCACGCGGTTGCGCCAGATTTGTTGTCACCCGCAGTTGGTTGGAAATGATTCTCCTTCAGGCAAGACCGAGACGCTGTTCGAGTTGCTGGAGCCGCTGCTGGCCGAAGGGCAGAAAGTTCTTCTGTTTAGCCAATTCGTGCGGATGTTAAAGCTGCTCGAAACGGAATGTCGGCAGCGCGAGATTCCGACGCATATTCTAAGCGGCGAAACCAAAAACCGCCACGAGGTGGTCCAGACCTTCCAAAACGATCTGAAGGCATCGGTTTTCCTGTTAAGCTTGCGTGCGGCGGGAACGGGTCTGAATCTTACGACGGCCAGTTACGTTGTGCTGTATGATCCCTGGTGGAATCCCGCGGTCGAGGCGCAAGCCATCGACCGCTCCCATCGCATCGGTCAGACTCGAACAGTGAACGCTTACCGTCTGATCGCCCCGGGGACAGTGGAAGAAAAAATTTGGGAACTTCAACAGCGCAAGGCCCAAACGATCAGCGACGTGCTGGGCGAAGAAGGATTTGCCCGAAGTTTGAGCAAGAACGACTTGGAATACCTTTTTGCGGAAGATTGAGCAGACCGCGGGCCCAACGACGAGCGAGCAAGGTTTATGGAAGATCGCGGTTGGCTGGATCACCAAGGGCCCCGGAGATAAAGGCAAAGGAGCGACGTTGACCTTCGGAGATCTCCCGTGGCGTCATCTGTTTCTCCAGAAACTTTCGAATCTGAGGAGCGTATGCATCGCCCTGCGCAGCAGCGACGTCAAAATAAATGTAGGCTTGGATCCTATCGCGCGGAACGCCGCGACCATCGACGTAACAGATTCCAAGGTTCACGAAGGCATCGGCCAGGCGCTGTTCGGATGCCTTGCGATACCAGTTAACCGCTTCAGTAAAATTGGTCATAACTCCTTCACCTTTATAGTAACGAACGCCAAGATTGTTCTGCGCCGCAGCCAGGCCTTGTTCAGCGCCGGAACGGAACCATCGAACCGCTTGCTTTAGATCTTTTGTTACGCCGGTGCCATCGCGGTAGCAAACACCGAGATTATTTTGTGCGGCTGCAAATCCCTGGCCTGCCGCTTTGCGATACCATTTGATCGCTTCGGTATAACTGCGTGGAATGCCCTGCCCCTCCTGATAGCAGAACCCCAAATTGTTCTGGGCCGCCGCCAATCCTTTCTCGGCAGCTTTCCGGTAAGACGAAACGGCCTCGTCGTATTTCCGCGTCTTTTCAAGAAACACCCCCAAATCGTATTGGGACCTAGCATCACCGGGCGCCCTTGGTTCTCTGAGCACTTCCGCTGCGGAGGTTTTGGCAGATCGGCTTTCTTCAGCATAGGTTAATTGAAGGGTAAAATTGAGGAACCACAGTAAGAGGAAAACGATTCTTCGGGAAACCGGAAGAACAGGAAAACAATTGCGCTGAGTCCTCACCAAGGAGCAAATCAAAACAACGGATTTCATATATTTGTCTGTTCGTTTGTCCTAGATTGTAGCGATCCGAACCTCCACGCCAATTGCTCGGAAGCGAAAAACAAACAAGCTGCCACAAGCTCGTTTGATCAACTATGTTTGTCGGCTGAATACTCCCTAAACTTTAGACGCATTTTCCTCAAACCAATATCCAATGACTTCAACAACGAGAGGAATTCAATCGAGCAATAGCTAACATGACCTCGTTTTCATGACGAAGGATTGGAAGCATCCGAAGCGGGTGGTTGCTACTCTTCCGCGGAACCGGAGTATTCTAACTCAAGCGATTCGATTCCTGTAATGTGTTATCTTGAAGTCTGGACAATCGAATAGTTCTTCTTGTATTTCAAAGCGGTCTTCAAATGGCGGAAAGAAAGTATCTCCTTCGACGACCCTTTTAACCAGCGTCAGATACAAATCGGAGCAGAGCGGCAGCGCTTGCTCGTAAACTTGCGCGCCTCCGCAAATAAAGACGGTCCGAGTTGTGTGGTCGAGATTAAGTTCATCGAGATCCGCCACGGTCTGCACCCCTGGAATCGAATGCTGCGTGCGGGTCAAAACAATGGTGAGCCGATTCGGTAGAGGTTTACCGATCGATTCGAAGGTTTTTCTGCCCATCACCACGATCTGTCCCGTGGTCATTTGCTTAAACCATTTAAAATCCTCGGAAAGATGCCACGGGATTTTCAGATGGTCGCCAATCACGCGATTTTGCGACATGGCTGCAATGGCTTTGAAGCGGCCCATAAAAGCTTAGAATCAGACGGCAACGGGCGCCTTTATCGCCGGATGTGGGTCATACCCAATCAATTCAATATCCTCGAACTTGAAGTCGTGGATATACTCGATTGTCGGATTCAGTTTTATCTGCGGCAACGGTCGCGGCTCACGGGAAAGCTGCAATTTAGCTTGTTCGAGGTGATTCCTGTAAAGGTGCAAGTCACCGAATGTATGAACGAAAGTGCCCGGTTTCAAATCGCAGACCTGAGCAACCATCGTGGTCAGCAGCGAGTATGAAGCAATGTTGAAAGGAACACCCAGAAACAAGTCCGCGCTTCGCTGATAAAGCTGACAACTCAGTTCGCCGTCCTGCACAAAGAACTGGAATAATGCGTGACAAGGCGGCAGGGCCATCTGGTCGGTCTCACCCACATTCCACGCGCTGACCAGGTGCCGACGGCTGTCCGGGTTGGTGCGAATCTGCTCTATCACCTGGTCGATTTGATTGATTGACCGTCCATCAACCGTCCGCCAATCACACCATTGGGCACCGTAAACGCGACCGAGATTTCCTTCCGCGTCAGCCCATTCGTCCCAAATCCTCACCCCGTGCTCATTCAAATACTTGATGTTCGTATCTCCCCGCAAAAACCATAACATTTCGTAAATGATAGACCTTACGTGAAGTTTCTTGGTTGTCAGCAACGGGAAGCCGGCGTGCAATGGAAACCGCGCTTGGACGCCAAACACGGCATAAGTTCCGGTTCCCGTCCGATCTGGTTTAAACCTTCCTTCCTTCAGCACGAGTTGCAAAAGTTGATGATACTGAACCATAAATCCTTAAAAGCGATTCCCGGTGAGCTTGGTTTAATCCCGGCGAGAATCAAGAGAAGTCGCGACCACATGGAAACTATTCTTTTGTTCCAGATGGGGAACCACTTTCTGCAGTTCGAACTGCTCGGCGATCTTATCTAAAAAAACAGCAATCAGGCCCTGTAAAACACGCTGCTGGTGACGAAGCACGCCAGCGATAATAGGCATGGACAACAGCAACAACCACAGCCACGGCTCGACTCGCCATAAGAATCCAATAATCAATAGTTCAGCGCACAGGGCGCACCAAAAGAGAATGTGGGCTGGGAGACTCCAAAACGCGCGAAGTCTGCAACGAATCATTTGTTTGCGTACATCATAGGACTCCGTCACAGTGGTCAACTGCAGGCGGCTCCATTGGCTGCCAAAGATTTCCATATCGAAGTTGTTCCAACCCCCGTCGGCCTTGTTTGGCCAACCTTGCTCTTCAAGCTCCTTAAGGATCCGGGCCACAAATTGGAGCCTGTCGATGGAGTGTTCGGACCAGTATCGGACTTCATCACATTTCTGCCCTGGGTATCTGCGGCCGACAAAATCAATGCTTCGCGCCGCAGCCAACGGAGTTGTCCGGAGGTTTAACCTGCCTTGGTAGCGCGCTGCACCTCTGACAATCGGTTGGAGGAAAAACATCAGCGCCACCAACGTGCGCGACCAGAATCGTTTTTTTTGTTTGGGAATATCAGCCTGCGCGGCGGCCACAATGCAGACCGCAAGTGAGAGCACGAGGCTTGTAACTGCCAGCGGAGTCAGGACGCCAAATGAAAGTGTGACGACCAGCAACGGCAGAACCACCAGAACGTAATATTCGAGACTGGTGAACAAGGCCAAGAAACCGACCGGTTTTGCCGCGTAGAGAGATTGAAAAAAACCGCTGCCGAACAGCCCATGGTAAATCATCGGCGTACGAAAC
>JBDTOW010000055.1:0-10900 GCA_039933075.1 Verrucomicrobiota bacterium
CAAGAAAGCGTTTGATCCGAAGCTGTGGGATCCCGGCGACGATGCCGCGAGCGCACAGAATCCCGGCGACAATCCGCAGAAGTTTCGCACCATTGTTTCCCTCTTGCGACCTTGAGGGTCGAGGCGTAATCTCGCTCAGACGATTCAGCCGGCCAAAATGCGCCTCCCTTGCATCGGCCTGATAGTGCTTTTTATCACTCTCTGCTCGTGCTTCGCCGATGAGCGTCTTCGGCTTATCACCGTCAGCGACGCTGCTTCCTCGTGGCGTACGATCGAACCGTTCTTTAAACCGCCGCCCGATTTCGCGAACCAGCTCGGTTCGTATCGCTCGCCATTGTTGTTTAAGGACGGCGCGAAGGCGAAGGACGCCGCCGATTGGGCACGGCGCCGAGCTGAAATTCTTGGCGAATGGACCGAGTTGATGGGCGCCTGGCCGCCGGTCATCGAGAAACCGAAGATCGAGACACTTTCCGAAACGCGCCGCGACAACTTCACGCAGCGCCGTGTGCGGGTTCAGATTGCGCCCGGCCAGACGGGCGACGGCTGGCTTCTCGTGCCGGAGGCAAAAGGGCCGCTGCCCGCCGCGCTGGTCGTCTATTACGAGCCGGAGACGAGCGTGGGCCTCAATCCGGAACAGTCGCAGCGCGACTTCGGCTTGCAACTCGCGCGTCGCGGGTTCGTCACACTTTCGATCGGCACGCCCGGCGGCGACGCGCGGAAACCGGACGTCGGCGCGGCGATTTGCCAGCCGCTCTCGTTCCACGCCTATGTCGCGGCGAACTGCTGGAACGCGCTCGCGAATCTCCCGGAAGTCGATCCGGCGCGCATCGGCGTCGTGGGCCACAGCTATGGCGGCAAATGGGCGATGTTCGCCGCGGCATTGTGGGACAAGTTCGCCTGCGTCGCCGTGAGCGATCCTGGCATCGTCTTTGACGAGTCACGCTCGAACGTGAACTACTGGGAGCCGTGGTATCTCGGCCTCGATTCCGAACGCACCCGCAAGCCCGGCATCCCCAACGCGGAAAACCCGCGCACCGGCGCTTACAAGAATATGCTCGAGGGCGGGCGTGACCTCCACGAATTGCATGCGCTCATCGCCCCGCGACCGTTCCTGGTTTCGGGCGGGGCTGAGGATCAACCGGCGCGCTGGATTCCGTTGAACCACTCGCTCGCCGTGAACGGTCTCCTTGGCTTCACCAACCGTGTCGCGATGACCAACCGGAAGCTCCACGACCCGAACGAAAGTTCGAACGCGCAGCTCTATGCGTTCTTCGAATATTTCCTATTGAAGGCAGGAACAAACAAACCATGATGATTTTCCGCACGGCATGACTGAATCCCGCGAGCCGATCCCAAGCCCAAACAGCGCTGCTTCGTTTCCCACCACCCACTGGAGCCTGATCCTCAGCGCCGGCCAGGGTGCAGCTCCGGCAAGCCACCAGGCGCTGGAGGAACTTTGCCGCGCCTACTGGACTCCGCTTTATGCTTATCTCCGGCACCAAGGCCATTCCCCGCATGATGCGCAGGATTTGACGCAGGGTTTTCTCGCGCGTGTTATTGCTCGTGAAGACCTTGGCGAGGTCGGCCCGGAGAAAGGCCGCTTCCGGACGTTTTTGCTCACGGGACTGCGGAATTTCACGATTAAGCAGGCCCTGCGCGACAAGGCCCTCAAGCGCGGCGGCGGACAAACGCCACTCTCGATCAACACCGATGACGCCGAGCGTTTGTGCGGCCCGGATCTCACTGCGGAAAGTCCCGAGCTCGCCTTCGATCGCCGCTGGTGCCGGACGACACTGGCGCTGGCCATTAAGCGTTTGCGAGAGGAGCACCACGCCCGAGGCAAAGATGCATTGTTCGAAGCTCTCGCGCCTTTTCTCGACGGCGCTGATTCTGGCGAATATGAAGGTGTGGCAGGAAAGCTTGGGATGGCCGCGGGAACGGTGGCGGTGACGGTACATCGCCTACGATCGCGCTTGCAGGAGCTCATCCGCGCGGAAGTCGCCCAAACGGTTACCACGTCTGAGCAAGTTGAAGAGGAACTCAAGCACTTGATGGACGTGTGGCAGCGGTGACCGGCCAGTTCCGATGTAATCCGGCAATGCAGATCGGGCTTTAGCTTTGTAGGAGCCGACGTGAGGTGGCTCATTTCAATGGCCGGGTCCGAATTCCGAAATTCGATTAGAGCCTCGTCACCTCGGCTGTTACGAAGAAATGGTATTTCGACGAATGAATTCGAACGAGCCCAGTTCCAGTTGCCCCCGGTGCGGAACTCCGCTCCCGGGTGGGGAAGAGGAAGGCCGCTGCCCGCGTTGTTGTTTCGCCCTGCTCTTTGCGCCGAGCGCGGGCATGTCTCCAGCCGCGCCCGAGACGCGCACTCTGCAGCGGATCGGCGACTACGAATTGCTCGAAGAGATTGCGCGGGGTGGAATGGGCATTGTTTTCAAGGCGCGCCAGATCAGCCTCGACCGCATCGTGGCGGTGAAAATGATCACCTCGGGCCACCTCGCATCGCCCACGCTCGTTGAACGGTTCCGCACCGAAGCCGCCGCCGTCGCGAACCTGGATCATCCGAATATCGTACCCATCTACGAAGTCGGCGAGCAGGACGGCCACAACTACTTCAGCATGCGGTTTGTGGAAGGCGGCACGCTCACACAGGCCATTGGTCCGCAGAAATTTCAAGCGCGCCGCGCCGCCGAGCTAATGGTGGCGGTCGCCCGCGCAGTGCATTACGCGCATCAACGCGGCATTCTTCATCGCGATCTCAAACCCGGAAACATTCTTCTGGATGCGAAGGGCGAGCCGCAGGTGGTGGATTTTGGGCTGGCGAAGGTGCTGGAAGCGGGCACCAACTTGACGCGAACGGCGGCGGTGATGGGAACAGTTGGTTACATGGCTCCGGAGCAAGCTCTGGGTGAAGTGAAACAACTCACGATCGCGGCCGACGTTTACAGTTTGGGAGCGATCCTTTACGAACTACTGACCGGAAAACCACCGTTCAAAGCCGGCAGCGCCGTCGAGACGATGCGCCAGGTCGTGGAAAAGTCTCCCGACCGCCCTCATACCTTGAATCCCCAAGTCGATCGCGATCTCGAGACGATCTGCCTGAAATGTTTAGAGAAGGAACCGGGGCATCGCTACGGCTCAGGGGAAGCGCTGGCGGACGATCTGGAGCGGTGGCTGGCGGGTGAGCCAATCCTGGCGCGTCCGAATACTGGATTGGAAAAGGCGGTCAAATGGGCTCGGCGAAAACCAGCGGTGGCAGCTCTTGCCGGGGTCAGTTGCATTGCTGTCGCCGCGCTCGTTGGAGTCGCACTCGTGCAATTGGCCTTCCGGACAGAGCAAGGGCAAAGAAAGAAAACAGAGGCCGCGCTCGAAGAGGCCACTCAACAAAGAGCCGAGGCCGAGAAGCAGCGCAAATTGGCCGGAGAATTGGAACGCCAGCGGACGGAAGACGCGGAAGTGCGTCTGGAGTTGCAACGTATGGATGCCTGGCTGATCGCCGAGGAGGAAGACTATGCATTGGCTTACCTTGCTAAAGTAGCAGAACGATTCCCGTCGAATGCGCTGGTGGCGGAGAGGGTCCTTGGCGAACTTGGCATGCGGCAGATGCCTCGGCTTCTGTTCGGGCCGCTCAATGGTTTTTCGGCTCTAACCCCGGATGAGAAAATAGTTGTCCAGCATGAGCCGTTCTCTCAGTTCGCGCAATTCATTGACCTCCAGACTGGTGCCGGCACGCGCCGCCGGTTGGCCCCGCCTCGGAGTGAGAACCCCATCGCCCAGTTTTCCTTCAATGTGGGGGGTGATCTCGCCGTAACAGTGGACAGTGTGCCCATTGGCCGCTTGTGGAATGCGAAAACAGGTGAGCCGGTTGGAGAATCGTTCAAGCTCTCCGCTGGATGGGTTCAGCTCCTCAAAAGGGGCCGGAGATTGTTGGTTGACAACTTCACTGAGTGTTCATTGTGGGAACCTGCGTCTGGAAAGATGTTGGAATCGTGGCGCCTTCCCCAGGGAAAGGGATGGCAAATGCGCGTGAGCCCGGACGAACGGCTGATGGCGCTTTCGCAGGTGGATTACAGGAACACCCCATTGCAATTGGTGGACCTGGAAAGCGGAACAGTTTTAAGCACGAATTCGCCAGGCGGCTCCGTCATGGAGTTCTCTCCTAAAGGCGATCTGTTGGCGGTGGCCAATTCAGGAATGCTGACGGTGCTTGAGACTCCGAGCTTGCGAATGCGCACAAATCTGAATCTGAAGTCCAACATTCAGATGGTTCGCTTTACACCGACCGGAGATGGCATTCTCGCGGTCTCCTATGACGGCTCGGCGCAACTCTGGCATCTGCCCGATCTCAGGAGCCGCTTCGCGATTAACATACCTGGTCCTGGCGGGCCTTCCGACGTGCAGTTCAGCGCGGACGGGCTGCGCTTCGCTGCTGCGGGCAGGGACAACAAAGTCCGTCTGTTTCGTTCGGATTATGGCCGTCCGATCAGCCAGCCTCTCGAACATCGTCAACCGGTTTCGCGCGCCTGGTTCAGCCAGGATGGTGAGCGGCTGTTCACGGTTACGACGGATTCCGTCTTCCGGGTCTGGGACGCGACCACCCTGGTTCCACCCAGGGAGATCCGGAGTCCGAAGGTCAAAGTTCAGATGGTTGCCAGCCCCGGGGGCGCCGCTCCGCTGACGATAGGGGTGGAGCCGGAGAACCCGCCCCAGTTACTCAAGTTGTGGGGTGATGAATCCATACCGCAGATCATTCCGAGCTGGATTCCCGGCTTCCTGCAAATCATGAGCGGATTGAAGTTAAGCGCCCAAGGGAAGGGTGAATTCGTTTCACAGGCCGGGCTGCCAGCACTGCGTGAGAGACTGGAAAGTCTGAGCAGTCCTGACCTCTATGAGCGTTTTGCGCGCTGGGCCATTACCCCCCAAAGTATCCGGCCCAAGGCGCCGTTCACGCCCGCCGGGCGGACGATGGCGGAATTGATTTCCGAGAACACTCCCGAAAGCATTCGTGAGGCTTTTTGGCTGGCACCGACCAACGGAGTTGCTCTCGCGCGCCACGCCAGGAACTTGCTTTACGAACAACGTTGGCCCACCGATTTGGGACCCGAATACGAATTCTACATCCAACGCGCGCTCGAACTTTCTCCCCATGAGCCGGAGGTATGGTTGATCCGCATCGAGATGCTTCGCTACGTGGATCGCACTAACCAGGCGCTCTCGGTCGCGACCGAGGCGGCCAACCGGTTTACCAAGAACCCGTCGATTCGAGAGGCCAAAGCCTTGCAATTGGAAAGCCTCGGACGCTATCAAGAAGCGCTGGAGGATTTGGAACTGGCAAACAATCTGACGGCCGGGAACAAAGCCAACCCGAAACTCGAAGCCCGATTACATTTCCAGAGGGCGCGGCTCCTGCGCGCCCTCGGTCGAGAGGCTGAAGCCAACGAAGCCGATGCGAGCGAGAGTGCGGCGATGGCTTTGCTGCCAAAGAGAGATGACTGGCCCGCGTGGGGCGGGAACGATCCCGGACGCAACATGTATTCCAGCGCCAAGGGCCTGCCTGATCGATTTGATCCCGGCAAGTTCATCAAAGGCACCGAGCAGGTTGATCTGGCGACAACCCGCAATGTCCGCTGGATCGCCAAGCTCGGCAGCCAAGCTTACGGCAACGTCGTCGTCTCCGGCGGCAAAGTCTTTGTGGGCACCAACAACGATAGGCCGCGTGACCCGCGACATCCGGGGGACCGCGGCATCCTGATGTGCTTCAACGAGCGAGACGGACGGTTCCTGTGGCAACTGGTAGTGCCTAAGCTCAAAGCCGGCAAGGTCAACGACTGGCCAGAATTAGGCTTGTTTTCATCGCCGACCATCGTGGGCGACCGGCTCTACGTGGTCACCACCCGGGCTGAAGTGCTTTGTCTCGACGTCGAAGGTATGGCCAATGGGAACGACGGACCGTTCCTCGGCGAGGCGGGATATGTCGTGCAGGATCTCAATCTGCCACCGATCGCGGCCGGTCCTCGCGACGCAGATATCATCTGGCGTTACGATATGATCGATGAATTGCACGTGTTCCCACACAACGCTTCCCTTTGCTCGCCGCTGGTAGTGGGCGACACCGTGTTTGTCAACACCGGAAATGGCCAGGATTGGACGCATACTAACATTCCTTCGCCATTGTCACCCACCTTGATCGCGCTCGACCGCCACACCGGCAAACTGTTGGGAGAAGACAATGCAGGCATTGGCCCACGGATTCTTCACGGCTCGTGGAGTTCTTCCTCCGCCGGGATTGTGAACGGACGGCAACTGATCTTCTTCGGCGGACCGGACGGCTGGTGCTACGCCTTCGACGCGAAGCCTGTTCGCGGCAACACGGACCAGAATTTTTTACAAACAGTCTGGAAGGCGGATTGCAACCCGCCCGAATACAAAGCGAAAAATGGTAAGCCGATCGGGTACCCTAAACCCGACGGGATCAGCGAAATCATTGCCACGCCGGTCTTCTACAAAAACCGCATTTATGTCGCCACCGGCACGGATCCGGAGCACGGCGACGGTGTCGGCAATCTCGTTTGCCTCGACGCTACGAAGATCGGCGACATCACACAAACGGGTATCCTGTGGCGCAATAAAAAAATTCACAGTTCGCTCTCGGCTGTCTCGATTGATCCGGAGACGGACCTGCTCTTCATCTCGGATTTCTCCGGCTTCGTTCATTGCTTCGACAGCGTAACCGGGACGCTCTACTGGACACATGACATGAAAGCGCACATCTGGCCGGGCGGCACAATGGTCGCGGATGGAAAGGTGTATGTTGGCGACGAGGACGGGGATTTCACCGTGCTGGCTGCGAGCAAACAGAAGCGGTTCGTTAGCGAATCCAACCTCGGCATGCCAATCTATGCTACGCCGGTCGTTGCCAACGGGGTGCTGTATATTCAATCTAGTTCACATCTTTACGCGCTCCAGGATTTGAGCCTCGGACTTGTTCCCGAGTCTCCGACAACCGGAGCACTGGGGAAGGATCCCAAAGAGGCGCCGCAGCCCGCATTGCGCGATCCGTAGATGACAAATGATCCCGCGGTTGATCGGCGAGACGGGACTAGAATGATACTTCGCTGCGTTGACGGAACCCAGCGTGCGCTTTACCTGGCGAACGGGCGGAATCTGCTCATCACCTCTCTAAGCCGGATTCCGTGTCGCCGATTACAACCTTGTAATCCTCGACTCTTTTTGGGGCTTCAGTTGTTAGCGGGCGACAGCCTGGACGTAGGCCCAAATCGGCGGTTAACGAGCCGATGGTCACGTTTGCCAGGTTGCTTTCGCCGATCCCGAAAGCCTATGAAACCTAAACTCCCGAACCTCTCACAAGCTGCGGGCATTGTGCTCGCTTGCTCCTGGCTAGCATCAACCACGATACTCCGTGCCGCGGAATCACTCGTGGTTTGTTCACCGGATGGAACTCACACCGCGTCGGTGTGCGAGCAAGGACGGATCTCGTATTCCAGCGCGAATGACAACGCGCGCGATTACACGTTCTATATTTGCAACCCGCAGGCGATCGCCTTCTCGGAAGACGGCAAGTTGCTCGCCGCGGCCGGCGGACGCGACGGCAGCCAGACCTTCAGTGGTCACGCGCGATTTTGTCCCCGGCCCAATCGATTCAGTTCTCGGCAGACGGCAAAAGAATCTTACTCCACTGCTTTGACGGAACCGTGATTGCGCTGGACCTGGCGAATGGGCGGAATGTGCCGTGCGCAGAGGCAGTAAAGAAATGAGGAATCCGCCGGCATCCAAGGCCGCGAGGCACGCATTCCACACGTGACTGGTTTTTCGCACGATAAAGATTCTTGACCATCTCCTTTGCGAGGCGAAGCCTCTACATAGTCACCCTTTATGAGCAAAACTCCTCTCGCTTGGCGCCGCTTACTCCTTGCTGCGGGGTTCCATGGCGCCGTCCTGCTCGCGATTTCAATCGGCGCCGCAGGGGCGGACTGGCCGATGTTTGGCCGCGATAAAGCACGAAATCCCGTCACGCCCGAGAAGAATCAGCCGCTGCACTGGGATGCCAGGACCGGTGAGAACATTAAATGGAAGGCGAAGCTCGGTTCGATGACCTTTGCGGCTCCCGTAGTCGCGAATGGACTGGTTTGGATCGGCACGAACAACGAGTACCCGCGTGATCCGAGCCTGACCAACGCCGCTGGGGTCCTGATGTGCTTTCGGGAGAGAGACGGAAAATTCCTGTATCAATATGTTTCTCCTGCACGGCCGGGGCCAACCTACAATCAAACTCGGACCGGAATCTCCTGCTCGCCGCTGATCGAAGGGGATCGGCTCTGGTTCGTCACCACAGGCGCTGAGGTTGTATGCCTGGATATTGGACCGCTTCGCCTCGGCGAAGGAATGCCAACCGAACTTTGGAAGCTGCATATGATGGATGAGCTGGGGGTTCTCCCCCGCCAGGCTGTCATGGGCGGTGGAGGTATGTGTTCGATTGCGGCGTCTTATCGAGATTTGATTTACGTCGTTACGGGCAATGGAACGGATCGGGCCGGGGCGAATGTGCCAGCTCCCTTTGCTCCTGCTTTGGTGGGTCTGAACAAGAATACGGGCAAGGTGGTTTGGGAGGACAATTCGTCCGGGGCGAAGATTCTGTTCGTCGAATGGGGGAGCCCGCTGGTCATCGAGGTCGGAGGCCAAGGCCAGGTGATCGCGCCGCAGGGAGACGGTTGGATTCGGTCCTTCGACGCGCTGACCGGCAAGTTGATTTGGAAATTCGACATCAATCGCAAGGACGGCCAATGGCCGATGACGCGAGGATTCTTTTCCACCCCGCCCGTCTTCTATCGGGACCGCATCTACATCGCTATCGGGAATTATATCGAGTTCGGCGATCTACCCGGGCGCCTCTGCAGCATCGATCCAACCAATACCGGTGACATCAGCATTGAGTTGGAAGACGGCCCAGGAAAAGGGAAACCCAATCCGAATTCCGGCGCTGTCTGGCACTTCGACGGAATCCACAGGACGATGTCCACGGTGGCGATTCATGACGGCCTGGTGATCGCGCCCGATTTCGCCGGGTTCCTCCATTGCCTCGATGCGGATACGGGGCGCACGAATTGGACCCATGACATGAAGGCGCACATCTTTGGCTCGCCTTTGATTGCCGACGGCAGGATTTACGTCGCGGACGAGGACGGCGACATCTGGATTCTGGTTCCTGCGCGACGAACCGACACGCGCACGCCCGGCGGGACAGTCGGAGCGGCTCCGGCGCTGGTGCCAGCGAAAGCCCGCATTTGCTGGATTGGCTGGTGCGACTGCGCTGCTGGTTTTGATCGTCGCGATTGGTTCGCCTGTCGCGGCTTTTCGAATGAACAAAGCGCGGAAGCTTGCCGAGGCAAATGAATTGGCCGCGCGGCAAGGCCTGTACGCCGCCGACATGAATCACGTCCAAAAGACGTTGGAGCAGCAGAACCTCAGTGGAGCTATGCAACTGCCTGCAGGGTTACAATCCCAAGGCCGGGCAAACAGATCTGCGAGGCTGGGAGTGGTGGTACTACTCGAAGTTATGTCGCGGCGATGACATTCCAGGAAGCGATTCCGGACTCACGTCAGTGTGGGATTACGAAAGGGACCAGGAGGTTACGACACTTCCCGAATCGGGCGAACATTCTTTGTTTTCTCGCGACGGCCAAACGCTGGTAACCGGCAGTTGGAAAGGCTCAGTAATTCGGATCTTCTCGCTTCCAGTGTTCAGCCCAGATGGTCGGACGCTCGCAGCGGGTGAGCCGGACAAAGTCAGTCTTTGGGATGTCGCGACGAAACAGATCAAAGCGAAGCTGCCCAGCGAACCCAATCCCGTGGGTTTCACCTCGGATGGCAGCGTTCTGATCACTGCATCCGTGCCCACTCCTCTTCCCATCTATCCTGGAGTCATTTCGGGAATGCAATTCTGGGACGTCGGCTCGGCGGCGCTGAAGCGCACGCTCAACTTTTCCTCAACTAATGAAACCGCTTCCGCGGCGACGCTCTCGCCCGACGGCGCAACTCTCGCGACCGGAGATCTGGGAACCAACGTGTTCCTTTGGGATACCAGGACGGGCCTGATTCGAGAAAGGCTCACTTCTGTGACCCGGAGAATCTGGAACCTGGTGTTCAGCCGGGACGGCAAGATGCTGGCTGTGGGCGCTTGGGGAAGTCTTTTGGAAGACAGAGGCCAAATCGATCGCCGAGATAAACTTTGACTCCAACGGCTGGCATGGTTCCAATGCTGGGCCAGCAAACCGACACGAAATGGGTCTGGCAAGGACACGGTTACAGCATTGAAGGCAAATCCGGCGGTGGTTTGACCAAGATGATCAAGGTGAACGAGAACACCTGGACAGCGCAATTCACCAGTCAGGTTTATGGCGGCGAACCAATGCCAGACAGCCCAAAGTTCGTTTTGACCCGAGTGAAAGGACGGACTGGCAAGAATGATGTCATCTTTCATGCAACCAACCCATCGACTTCCTCTTCGCCTTTGGAAAAACAAATGGTTCCGCCGACTCCTGATTACCGGAGCCGCTCTTATCGTATTGTTGCCGATTGCCGGAGCCGTTTATCAGTGGACCGCCGCACGCAAGTTTGAGCGACGATACCCGCCGCCCGGTGAATTGATCAATGTCGGAGGGCACCGGCTGCACCTTCATCGCCAGGGGAGCGGATCCCCGGTGGTGGTCATTGACGCGGGTCTTGCTGGAGGCTCGTATGAATGGGACCCGTTGGCAGCCGAGATTTCGTCCGTGACCGAAGTCTGCACGTACGACCGCGCTGGTTACGGCTGGAGCGACCGGGGGCCGGGACCTCGAAGCAGCCAGCAGATCGTGGCGGAATTGCATGCGCTGTT
>JBDTOW010000056.1:0-10878 GCA_039933075.1 Verrucomicrobiota bacterium
GACGTGGACTTTCTTGAGCCGAAAGGTAGGGCGAGCAGTCCTCTGCGCGCCGACGGCTGCAACCACGCTTTCCTGCGGTGCAAAGGACGGCGCGCACGGAGTGACGCGCCCTGCCTCGGTCAACTGGTTTATGGCACCGTTGCGCGTGCAATTTTGGAGGTTGGAGTCTCCTATGGACCTTCGCCCCGGATCGCGGCTGTGTCCAAGGGACCAGCCGCAGCGCCCGCGCAACCCATGGCGTGCCGGGGAGAATTCGCAGCACTTGGATATGCGGACAGGCTGCGGCTGGTGCTCCGCACACACCCGCGCTCCATTCCTCAACCCGTTCGTCGTACAGATGTGCGCCAAAATTAGCGTGGAGGCTACCCACTGATGATGAGTTCTCATTTGTCCATAAAGGCCCAACTCACTGATAGTATCATGGTGGGGCTTGCGGCGGTTCTCGTGGTTTTTTCGAACTGCGCTCGCGCGGAAACGAGTTCCGCGAAGGTCGCGGATGGGCTTTTGACATCGACTTTCTCTTCGTCCACGCCGCGCCCGGTTCAGTTGATAGCGCAGAATGCCGTTGCGCCAAAGGGCGCAGGTTCAAAACTCCCGGCGAAAACCCCTTCCACTCAACACGAAATAATTCCGATTTTTTTGCAGCATTGCGCGCCTTGTCACGGGGCGCAACAAAGGGAAGGCGGATTGGATCTGCGCACCAAGGCTTCGATGTTGAGAGGAGGGAAATCTGGTCCGGCGCTTATACTCGGCAAGCCCGATGAAAGTCTCCTGGTGCGGCGGATCCAATCCCAGGAATGCCCACCGAGCAAGCGACTCGTGGAAGCGAGCGTTAAACCGGTCGCGGCATCAGCATTGGCCAAAGTGATTGAATGGATCGCCTCTGGCGCCCCGGAAGCAAGCGAAGAACCGGACTTGGCGGGCACACCGCAAGATCCGCTGGTCCACGACAAAGATCGCGATTTTTGGTCGTTTCGCCCACCGCAGGCTGTGTTGCCCCCGTTGGTGCGGCAACCAGCTCTGGTTCGTAACCCAATCGACGCTTTTGTTTTGAGCAAGCTTGAAGCGAAAGGGCTGTCTTTCGCTCTCGAAGCTTCCGAATCCGACTTGCTCCGGCGCGTTCATTTCGATCTGACCGGACTTCCGCCGAGTCCGGAGGAAACCGAGGCGTTTCTCGCGGACACCGATCCGCAGGCTTACGAAAAAATGGTGGACCGTTTGCTGGCCTCGCCCAGGTACGGCGAAAGGTGGGGACGTTACTGGCTGGATGTGGCTGGCTATGCCGACGCCGAAGGAAGACGAGAACAGCATCTCCCCCGGCTTTTCGCCTATCGATACCGCGACTACGTGATCCGAGCCTTCAATACTGACAAGCCGTACGATCGCTTTTTAACGGAACAGATCGCGGGAGATGAACTTGCGGATTACGAGCACGCTCCGAGCATTACTCAGGAAATTTATGACAACCTGGTCGCCACCGGTTTCCTGCGAATGGGCCCCGATCCCACTTGGGCCAACAGTACCGGCTTTGTTCCGGACCGGTTGGATGTCGTCGCCGACGCGATTGATATTCTAGGATCGGGAGTGATGGGCTTAACGTTTAAATGTGCCCGCTGCCACGATCATAAGTTCGATCCAATTCCACAGCGCGATTACTATCGGCTCGTCGATCTTTTCAAAGGGGCGTTTGACGAATACGATTGGCTCAAGCCCGACCTGCGCTCATTCGGCGGCGCGGCGAACATCGGAAAGATAGGAGAACGCTCTCTTCCTTTTGTCCTGCCGGAGGAACGCCAGGCCTGGGAGAAGCACAATCAGGAATTACAGGTTGAGATCGACGCGCGCAATACCGAGCTGCGCGAAGAAGAAACCCGCCTGAAGGAAAGATTTCGAGATGCGCAGTTGGCCGCACTGTCCGAGCGGCTCCGGGATGACGTTCTGAAGATGCTGACAACGCCCGCGGCGAATCGGACTGCCGCGCAGGTGCAATTTGCCGAGCAGTACGAGAAGAAACTCGCCCCGGATCGTAATGAATTGAAAAAGTTCGATGCCGCTTTCAAAAAACATTGTGAGGAGATTGACTCGCTGCAAGGCAAGAAACGGCCGGAACCGCGGATCGCAGCACTTTGGGACCGGGGAGAGCCTTCACCGACTTACATTTATCGGCGTGGCGATTTTCAGCGGACGGGCTCCTTGGTCAAAGGTGGAGTGCCGGCGGTTCTATGCGATGGCCGCGCCTCGTTCGAGCTGCGACCGCCCTGGCCTGAAGCCAGAAAAACGGGGCGCCGACTGGCTCTGGCTCGCTGGCTCACACGACCCGACAACCCGGTGACCACGCGTGTCATGGTCAATCGCATCTGGAAGAATCACTTTGGACAAGGCATCGTCAAAAGCCTGGGCAACTTTGGCAAGATGGGCGCGCGCCCGACTAATCCGGAATTGCTGGATTGGCTGTCCAACGAGTTCGTCCGGCAAGGATGGCGCATGAAACCTCTGCATCGTCTAATCCTGACTTCCCGCGCTTTCCGCCAAAGTTCGATTGTCTCTTCCGAACAGATTGCGGCTGATCCGGAAAACGTTTTGCTTTCCCGGATGCCGCTCCGGCGATTGGAAGCGGAGGCGCTCTGGGATAGCTGTTTGTTGGTGGCAGGTTGTCTCGATGAAACTCCCTTTGGTCCTCCGGTTCCCGTGCAAGTGCGCGGTGATGGTTTAGTCACTGCCGGGCAAAGCGGAAATGCTTGGAGGCGCAGCATCTACGGCCAGCAACTACGCAAGGAGGTTCCCACGCTCCTCGAGTTGTTCGACCTCCCCCAGATGAATCCGAACTGCATCGAGAGGGGCGATTCGATCGTCGCCCCGCAGGCCCTGCACTTGATGAACGATAGCGTGTTGCGTGCGTTAGCAACGCGCTTCGCCCAGCGAGTGCGCCGGGAAGCGGGTCTCGTCCGTGAACGGCAAGTTCAGCGCGCCTACGTGATCGCATTTGCCCGATCACCGTCGGAGAGCGAGACGCAACTCGGCGTCGAAGTACTGAGAAAGATTTCCGCTGCCGGCGCCGACCACCGCACCGGAGAGACAATTGCCTCAGCCAAAACAGGAAACGAAACCCCTTCGGAAGATGGGACTGCGCTGTCGACTTTTTGCCATGCATTAATGAACTCCGCTGAGTTTCTTTATATCGATTGACCGCCATGAATCCTCGATTGATTGCCGACTCGATTAGCCGATCACCCATCACGCGGCGCGCCTGGTTTGAGCGTATGGCCGGTGGAGTTTACGGGGCCGCGTTGGCCCATTTGTTTGGCAGCGAGTTCGCGAATGCGCTCGGGAATCCGACCGCAGAGGGCTCGGCGGTAAAACCGAGCGGAATGCCGCCAGTTTATGATTTGAAGGCGAAGCCGGCACATTTTCCGCCCAAAGCCAAAGCCGTGATTCAACTTTTCATGAACGGCGGTCCCAGCCAGATGGAGCTGTTTGATCCCAAGCCGATGCTCGACCGGCATCATGGCGAATCCTATTTCGAGAAGATCGCTGGAGAGGTCGAAAATGTGAATGCGGCCGGTGCGATTTTGCGCAGCTCTTTCAAATTCGCCCAGCACGGGCAATCAGGAATCTGGATGAGCGAGCTCTTGCCGCATTTGGCGCGGCAGGCCGACGATCTAGCGGTGGTCCGCTCGATGTTTACCACGAATCTCACCCACGAACCTGCGCTCTACCTAATCCACAGCGGCCAGATGCGGTCAGGTCATCCTTCGATGGGATCGTGGGTCGCCTATGGGTTGGGGACGGAAAACCAAAATCTGCCGGCCTATGTTGTCCTGGATGACCCCGCAGGTCTGCCCGTCAACGGTGTGGAGAGCTGGAACGCGGGTTTTCTGCCGCCAGTCTATCAGGGAACGCGCTTCCGTTCCCAAGGTGCGCCCATCCTCAATTTGCATCCCGAGAAAGAAGATCCGCTCGCCGTCTCTCAACTGGCCCGCGATTTTCTGGGTCGCATCGACCAAATGCATCTCCGCGCCCGGCCGAGCCAACCGCAATTGGCGGCCCGCATTTCGACCTACGAATTGGCGGCGCGCATGCAGTTGGCGGCTGACGAAGCGCTTGATCTTTCAAAAGAATCACCAACGACCCTCGAGCTTTATGGCATTGGCAAGCAACCAATGGATTCTTACGCGCGGCGTTGCTTGATTGCCCGTCGCCTGGTGGAAAGCGGTGTTCGCTTTGTTCAAATCTTCATCAACGGCCAGATCTGGGACCATCACACCGGCATCGTTTCAGGACTCGTCTCCGCGTGCCAAAAAACGGACCAGCCAATCGCCGCGCTCTTGCAGGACTTGAAACAGCGAGGCCTCTTCGAGAGCACGCTCGTGGTTTGGGGGGGTGAGTTCGGACGGCTGCCGATCGCCCAGTTGCCAGACGACAAGAGCATTGAGAATGCAGGACGCGATCATAACAAAAACGCTTTCACGACCTGGATGGCCGGGGCTGGGATCAAAGGAGGGACGACCTTCGGCGCCACCGATGAACTCGGGCTGGCCGCAGTCGAAGACAAGGTGAGCGTCCCGGATTGGCACGCGACCCTGCTCCATCTTTTGGGGATGAACTACGAAGACCTCTTTTACGATCGCAACGGTCTGAAAGAAAGACTGACCGGCGTTTCCGATGCGAGAGTGATTAAAGAAATATTGGCATGACAATGTAACGCCATCTTTGCGAATCTGGTACCATCGCAAATGCCTGCTTGGTGATATGTCATATGCACCGGTTGGCCCAGAGAGCATAAGCCTTCTGGAGGGTAGACGCACTGCCGATTCATCATGTTCAACTTCCGCAGAACAAGGAAGTGATATCAGTGGAATTGGTTCAGAGCCGCGCCTCGGGTTGCACTGTCAAGCAGTTCCACTCGTCATGCCAGAATTGGACGGATGACAGCGCCAGCCACGTCGGTGAGACGTTCGTCACGCCCGCTGTGGAGAAAAGTCAGCTTGGTGTGATCCAGCCCCATTAAGTGAAGAATCGTCGCGTGAATGTCGTTCACGTGGGCTCGGCCGTCCACAGCCTTCAAGCCGATTTCGTCAGTGCTTCCGTAGATCGTGCCAGGCTTGGTCCCGCCACCGGCAAACCACATGCTGAATCCCGTCGCGTTATGATCCCGTCCACGACTGCCTTTCTGGCTCACCGGCGTGCGCCCAAACTCGCCACCCCAGACCACGAGAGTCTCGTCCAGCAAACCGCGCCTCTCAAGGTCGGTGAGCAGAGCGGCGACGGGGCGGTCGGTTGCGCCGCACATCTTTTCATGGTTGGCGTTCACGTCATCGTGGGCGTCCCACTGCCAGGCGACAGGACCGCCACCGGAATAAAGCTGAACGAAGCGAACGCCTCGTTCAACCAAGCGCCGCGCGATGATACAGCGGGTGGCGAACTCGGCTGTTTCCAGTTGGTCCAAACCGTACAGGCCGCGTGTCTCGGCGGTCTCTTTCGACAGATCGACGGCTTCAGGCGCCTCGGCTTGCATGCGAAAGGCGAGTTCGTAGCTGGCGATGCGCGCTTCCAGTTCCGTATCGCCCGGCGGAGTCTTCCGTCGGTTCAGGGTCTGGAGGTAATCTAGAAGGTGCCGTTGCCTCGGGCGGTCGTAGCCCGGATCGCTAGGGTCAAGGTTGACAATTGGGTTCGCTCCAGGCCGGAACAAAGTTCCTTGAACGGTGGCGGGGAGGAACCCCGAACTCCAGCAGGGCGCCCCTCCCTCGGGTGTGCCCTGAGGTTGTGCCATGACGACGAACGCCGGAAGGTTTTGCGACTCACTCCCCAAACCGTAAGTAAGCCAACTGCCGAGGCTCGGGTGCCCCATAAACATCCTCCCCGAGTTCATCTGGTAATGCGCCGGCGCGTGTACGACGCTGTCCACCACGCACGAGCGCACAAGGGCGATCCGATCCGCGTGCTGGTACATGTGCGGAATCAGATCGGACATCTCCATGCCCGACTTGCCGTAGCGGCCCCATTTACGAGTCGAGCCCAGGCAAATCGGATCGTTCTCCACAAACTGGCTCGTCACCTTCCCGAAACTGGGCGGGAGCTTCTGCCCGTGCAGCCCGTCGAGCGCGGGCTTGGGGTCAAACAGTTCCATTTGACTCGGGCCGCCGACCATGAAGAGAAAAATGCACCGCTTGGCGCGCGGCGCAAAATGAGGTCCGCGTGCTTTCGCGGCAGAGTCCCTCCCGCCCGTCGAGCCGAAGGCGTCGGCGGCCAGCAAATGGGCGAGAGCCATCGCGCCGAAACCCTGGCCGGCCGTCTGGAGGAAACGGCGGCGGGACCACGCTGCATCCATGGGCGCCATTGGACCGGGACAACGTTTTGGAGGTTCAGGGGACATAAACGAATTCATTGCTATTGATGAGCGCGAGAGCGAAGTCGCTCCAGCGCGTGAGTTCCGGGTCAGTGTTGGAAGAAATGAACCGAAGAGCTTCGCGCATCTCCTCACGAGAGGGTTTCCGGGCGTAACAACGAAGAAAGGCTTCGGTAACACGGGTGTGTTCGTCCGCTGAGAACCGCAGGAGGAGGCGCGCGAAAGCCTTGGCCGATTCCTGAGCGAATCCGCTGTTAAACATGACCAACGCCTGCGGGGCATGCGTGCTTACAGCTCGAACCGGGCACGGCGTTAGCGCGTCCGGGGCGTCGAAAGCGTCGAAGAACGGGTAGTGGACGTTCCGCTTCCGGTAAACATAGATCGAACGACGGCATCGTTGTGATGGATCCTCATCGACCGGCCAGAGTTCAACCACTTCCTGCTCGGTAAAGATGAGCGAACGCACCTCCGGCTCCAAGTCGATCAACACGCCCGGTCCATAGGCTGTTCGGTTTAGCTGGCCGGTGGCGGCGAGAATTGAGTCGCGAAGCGCCTCGGCGTCCATGCGCTTCCGAGCCATCCGCCAAAGGTAACGATTGCCGGGATCACGGTCCGCCCCGGTTGAATCGCCAGACTCCGAGCAGAGTTGATAAACTTTGGAGGTGAGCATGAGCCGGTGGATTGGTTTCAGACGCCACCCATTGCGGACCAACTCCGCGGCGAGGTAATCGAGGAGGGCCTGGTTGGCGGGGACCTCGCCGCGGGTGCCGAAATTCGACGACGTCGCCACCAACCCACGCCCAAAATGATGTTGCCAGAGCCGGTTGACGATCACACGGGCGGTCAGCGGATTGTTGCTCGCCACCATCCAACGGGCCAGCGCCAATCGCCATCCAGTATGAGTGTCGTCAATCGGGCCTGAGGGAGGATGGAACACCCCGGCGCCGCCCATATTGGCCAGGAGAACATCAGGCGGTCCTGGTTCAACGGTCTGACGTTTGTTCTTGATATTGCCGCGCACCAAAACCCACGTTTCGGGAAGTTCACAGGTCCCTTCGCTCATAGCCATCGCTTGAGCGGCCGGCTTTGGGGCGCGATGCCCGATCTCGTAAATCTGCCGCTTGAGGGACTCGCGCTGTTCGTGATCAACCGAGTTTGGCGCGACCTCCGCGGCAACTTCCTCCCAGTCCACTTTGAGAGCAACACTGATACCTTCAAACAGGCGGGCTTCCTCGGACGTGCGTTGGTCCTTTGGCTTCGCGCGAAGCTCAAGTTCACGCGGGGTTAGCGCCGCTTCCTTTCGTTTGAGGAGGCGCTCGCGATAGGGCGCTTCGAGCTTCGCCATCGCTTCCTCCAGCGGTTTCGTTCGGGTGTGAACACGCTCCATCTCGCGGTCGAACTGTTCCTTCTCGGACTTGGCGTGAATGGGCAAATCCGTCAGATGTGTTCCGGCGAAAACCGCTTCCAACCGGTAGTAATCGGTGGTCGGAAGCGGATCGAATTTGTGGTCGTGACAGCGCGCGCAACCAAGCGTCAAACCGAGAAACACCGACCCCACGGTGGTCGTGGCTTCGGTGAGTTCGTCCTGGCGGCGCACTTCGGGATCGATGTTTCCGGCCACCACTTCCCGGGGACCGCTCCGCGCAAAGCCCGAAGCGATGAGCGCATCGCGATCACCGGGGGCACTTTCATCCCCCGAAACCTGCAACGTGAGAAAACGGTCGTAAGGCATGTCCTCGTTGAAAGCGTGAATCACCCAATCTCGATACCGCCAGGCATCGGGGCGATCGGCGTCCAGTTCAAATCCGTTGGAATCGGCATAGTGGGCCAGATCGAGCCAGTGCTGGGCCCAGCGTTCACCGAAAGCCGGGGATGCCAGGAGGCGATCCACTACTTTGCCCCACGCCTGGTCGGAACGGTCACCAAGAAAAGCCTTCAACTCGGACGTCGTCGGTGGCAAGCCTGTGAGGTCATAGGTCACGCGGCGGAGCAACTCCGGTTTGGGGGCGGGGCCGACCTGCTTGATCTTCTGATCGCGCAGTTTGGCGAGGATCAAAGCGTCAATCGGATTCTCCATCTGTTTGCCGTTGGGCAAGGGCGGCGGCACGACCGGAACCGGCGCAACAAACGACCAATGCTTTCCCAGCGCTGCGGAATTCGCTGTGGAGGGATCAGCGGCCGAGAGGTGCCGGCACAGAAGAATTGTAAGCGCCAGCAGGAGCGGCAAACGATTGCCCGGCCGCATCCCGATGTTTGGTCTTTTGCCTGTGGGCGGATCTGCTTTGGCAGAGGGGCTCATCTTGAGAATTGTCCTGTCCACTGTTTCTAATCCTAAGTGTGGCAGACGCCACTTACAGGTCACGCGGAAAATGGGAGAAGCAGGATTTGCGCTCGGTTGAGTCCTCTTCCCCAGTGCCCACGCTATCTATCGGCCCGAGTGCGAAACGTAACGAGCTTTGTGTCCAGGCTGGGATCGTCGTTGGGAGCGGAATGATGGAGTGGGTGGAGGGAATCGAAATCTCGCGATGTTGAGGAAATTTTTTCACGGTGGTGCGCCGTGCGTCATAAATCCATTGTCAACATGCGTGATTATTCGGGTTTCAATTTTTCTCTGACTGACGACAACCACGCACGATAACGCACAACCCACCCTCTTGTTTGTCCCGTCTTGTCCCGTCCTCCGAGGGGGTGGGGTAGTCCGGGGCTCGGGGGCAAGGAGCGTTGGCAAAAATTGGAGCAACTGTCGGACAGAGAATGGAATGAATGTCCGAATCGATCGGAATCCTTAACATATTCTCCAACGCAACGTTTTGTGATGAAGTCGGCGATGGTCTTTCCGGCATCGCTCCTCGCGCGTGAGACGCGACCGATCACGCCGAGTCGTGAACCGGGCTTTCAAGAGCCGCCCGTTTTTTTCGTCAGCAGTGTGATGTATCGTTCAAGATGGCGAAATTCGCCGGCGCCTCCGCTTATCGCCGTCTGGAGTAGAAGACGCCGCCGCCGCCGAGCAATAGCACAACCAACACGATGATTAGGAGAGTTTGAGTATCCATATCGACACTATAGGGCAGGCAATCGCTTCGCGAAATGGGGTGTTCACCCCATACACCTGTTTTACAATATGGTGGAATTTTGGAGACGGCTCAGCCGCATGAGCGCGAACCTGTAGTGAGGATCTGGTAAAGAGTGGCGTCGAGATTGGGGAGCAAGGCATTGTGGGTTTCTCGCAGCCCAAGGGACATTTCTCGGCATCTTGCGCGATCATAGGCACAGTCTCACTGGTTTTTGCTTTTTCGTCGGAGAAATTCTCGGGCTGAGCATCATCAGCCAGACTCAGATTGTTTTTCCTTGGTATTGCGCTCACCCGGTTTTTTCGTCTTAAGTTTGGCCATGGAAGAACAACAATTCCTCTGGACCCGCAGTCAGCCGCCGTACCGCCGTCGCCAAACGTGAAGCGAAACGAACCGAATCCAAATTGCTTGGACGGAAGGAGCAGTCAAAACACTTGGGAAATCTTTTCAATCCGGCGGTGCAAACGACCATCGCGGGATGGTTCGCAGGTTCGAACCGAATGATCGAATAGGAAGATTCTATTGTCGAAAAGGACGCGGCAATGTCTGGGTGGCGTTGTTTAGTGTGTGCGGCAGGATGTGCGAAGTCGGAGACTCACGGTGACTTCGAGCGAAAGCTTCGATGCATTCGCTTTTGCGCGAGAATGGCAGGCCGTCTATCTGATCAGAAATCCGATCAATCACTACCCAGTTACCCCGAAGGCTTTTGTTCGCGTCTGTATCCGGGTAGCGATGGAGGAAATAGCGTGGAGAGGTCTCGTGTATCCATTCCCTGCCAGACCCGGGGTCCTCGTCGCGGGTTGTTCGGGGCCAGTCCGCACCGATATCCAGTTCAGGTTCATCCATATTTATGCCTTTTTTCCTGAAATTCATATTTGGGTTTCGGTTGTAGGGTTTAAGGCGCGATAACCCACTGGCGTGATTGTTGGAAACCCTCTTGCACTTCATCAGAGGCTTTTTTGGTTTCGATCTTGTCCAGGGGCGCTCGCGAAACCACCAGCAGCGTCACGTCGTGATGTGCGAGGTGCAGATTAGCGCCGTCGATATGATCGACCAGGAAAGAGCAATTCGGGCAGCCCTCCTTCCACTTCGTGTCGGGACCGAACATGAAATGATAGACGATCAATTGGCTGTGTCCGTCGAAGAGATCGCTTAACGTTTCCTTCCCGTTCGGCCCGTCGAAGTCAGACTGCTTTTCCACCTTAACCCATGGCAATTCGCGCCGCTTGACGCTGACCGGATCGCGCTGGCGACTGGGTTCCTTTTCTTTTCTCAGCAGCTTCTTGGGTTGCGCAAGCCAAATCCTTTCCGATACGACCTTGTGTGGTGTCACGCGTTTCGTCTCATGATCGTTGTTTTGGGTTTTCCTTCGTTATTTGCGCACTCATGACTCTTCTTCAGCCTGTTTTCGCGGTCTTCGCGATTGATGCGGCACTGTATTTAATTATGGTCCAGATATTC